>CAYRRA010000021.1:0-34285 GCA_964426355.1 uncultured Anaerolineaceae bacterium | reverse complement strand
CTTGCAGCGACTGGGGTGGCATATCCAATGCCGTCCGCCAACGGTTAACCAGCGAACGCAGTACCTGCCAGTAAATTTGATACCCGATCGGGTACGTCAGGCGGTTATACCACCTGCCCAAAGAAATGGAAGGCATGACCATGCCACAGGGGTAATCGCGCGTGGGGTGAACGTGCTGTTTTAACGCCGGTATGGCCTGGATACCCAGCTTCTCAGCAATGGTCAAACCGGCAAACGCAGAAATGACGCCAAACATAACCGCCTGCGAGCCACGGCAGGCCTCCAAGCAGTCATTCATCATCTGCCAGATGAGTGGCTCCAGAGCTTTGTACATGCGCTTCATAAAAGCCAGGGGGCGGTAGTTACTCTCCAGCCATTCTTGCCCGCTGCCGCTGGAAAGAATCTGGCGTGGATTGCCAGAAAGCAATGAAAAATCCAGCCCACGGCTGCGCACAAACCGCTCAAAATAAGCATGGGTGGCAATATTGACGTCAAAACCTGCTGTTTTCAAACCGATTCCCAGGGCAACATAAGGCTGAATATCCCCCCGTGAACCGGCTGCAAGGATCGTAATACGCAAAACAAACTCCTCCAAGCTTTTCATCCGGAAAATCTTCCGGTCGGAAAGCTTTTCAGTTGAAATTTTTTACTCATTAATCAATTGCTGAACAACAAACTCCCTGACGTTCTCAAAAATAATCCAGCGGGGTGATTTCCCCAATATGATTTCGCTGAAGGTACTGTATTGATTCGTTTTAGGCGCGGTGTGTTTCCAGCCAATCACTCACCAGTAGCGCCAGCTTGCGGTAATTCTCTGCTTGCGGGTTGCCTGGCTCATAAGAAGTGATCGGCTGACCCGCACCGGATGCTTCTGCCACTTTAACAGAGCGTCCAATCATCACCGGAAGAATGGGCAGGTTTGCCTGTTGAATCGCTTCTACTGCATCGCGGTGATGGGTATAGCGTTGATCATACTGGGTAACCAGGATACCGAACAGGTTTAGAGATGGGTTAAGGTCACCGCGTATGGTTTCAACGCTCTGCAAAAACAGGGAAACCCCGCGCAAATCGAGTACGCTGGGCTGGCAAGGTACAATCACCTGGCTGGCAGCGACCAGCCCGTTCACTGTGAGCAGCCCCAGGGAAGGACCGCAATCAATAAACACCAGGTCATAACGACTTTGGAGAGGTTCCAGGGCTTTGGCAAGCAGCCGCTCACGCTCCATTCGTTGAGACAATCCCAACTCTACACTTGCCATCGAAAGATCACTGGGAGCCAGGTCAAGCCCGGGAGAAATGTTAATCACGATGTCTTCCATCGCCAGGCTGCCAGGCTGATAACCGCCCAGCACTTCGGTCATGGAACGTCCGTTGCAGTCTGAAACACCTGTCGAACCGGTCAGGCTGGCTTGCGGGTCAAGATCGACGAGTAAAACGCGCCAGCCTAACTCAGCCAGCAGCGCGCCCAGGTTATGCGTGGTGGTGGTTTTTCCCACACCGCCTTTATGATTTGCAAGTGTAAAGATATTCATACACCCTATGATACATGAAGGCTTTCTCCTGTGCAACAGGAAAAATGCAAATGGTGTGATTAATTTTTCGTAAAAATTTCTTGCTAAACCTGGCAAATTTCTTGCACCATATCACCATAGACGGCATCGACACCGTCTATGGTTTGATAAAACTGATGGAGATTATGATGAAAAAAATAGGTACATTTGCACTCATCATCTTGTTAGCCGCCATATTGAGTTCTTGCAAGGTTTCGCCCACGGATGAAGCCATGCAGAAATCGGTAGCAACACCTCAACCGGCATGGAGTTACACCTGGCTGAGCAAGCATTGTTTCTACGATACCGGCTTCGACGACTTGATTTGCCGGGATATCAAAACGGGGGACGATACACTATTAGTGAACCTGATTACACCGTTGACTGCCCAGGGATATGAGCTGGACGAAGTGATCCACACCAGCACTAATTATGGGATCATTCAAACCTTTATTTTCCGTAAGCCATACGAGGCACCGGCTGTGCAAGAATAAACACAGCCTGTGAATTGAAAAGACCCGGCGGAACCCCGGGTCTTTTGCTTTAATGAATTGCTGGTATATTTTTTCTTGCTCTCGTCATCAGTTACGACAAATTACCGCACCGCAACACAAAGCTGTTGTGCCAACCAGGAGAGCATGAAGTCTGAAAAAGCACCTTTAACTGCCTGAAATAACGCCTCGGCAACAGCAGAAAGGATTTTGTGCAAGGCAGCGCTGGATTGGCTGGCGCGATCCACGCCGGTATCAATCTCTTTCGATCCTTCAGACATCGCGCTCACAGCATCCCGCACAGTTTACTGAGAAATAAATCGGAAGTAAAAAATATAGGGAAGTCCAGTAAAAAACCGACGTCAACATAAGACGTTATAATATGAGGTGGGTCTCGCCGGTTGATTACACCACTTCCCATTTTCTTAAAACCATAATTTTCCTTGTTCTAATTTGCCTGGAGTATCAAAATGAAAAATCAAGCTTTTCGTCAACGCCTTCGCCAGACAACGCTGATCATCATGCTTTTGTCTTTTCCGGTCATCATGAATTATCTCTCCCCGTATATCATCCTGGATGGCGCTTCCCAGGGGATCATCAACGGAAGTTTTATTATCTTCACCCTTATGTTCCTTTCAGCGCTTTTCATCGGGCGATTATGGTGCGGTTGGGCATGCCCGGCTGGGGGACTTGCCGAGGTTTGCTTTGTAATCAACAACAAACCCGTCAACGGAAAAAAGATTGATTGGATCAAATGGCTCATCTGGATACCCTGGGTAGGCATCATCACATATCTGGCTGTTTCTGCAGGTGGGTACAGTAAGGTAAATTTCTTTCACCTTACCGAGAATGTCGTTTCGCTGGTGCATCCCATGATGTACATCATCTACTACATCGTAATAGGAGCTTTCATGGCGTTAGCTGTCATTGGCGGGCGGCGCGCAGGCTGTCATGCCATCTGTTGGATGGCTCCGTTCATGATACTGGGACGCAAGGTACGAAATCTCTTTCGATTGCCGGCACTGCGACTGGTTGTTACGCCGGAAAACTGTATTGATTGTAAAAAATGCACACGCACATGCCCCATGAGCCTCGATGTAAACAGTATGGTACGCGCCGGTCAAATGGAACACAGCGAGTGCATTTTATGTGGTTCCTGTGTAGACACCTGTCCGCAGAAGGTCATTCGCTTCAGTTTCAGTTCGGGAAAGTGAAACTTCCTCACCCGCCCGCTGGCACCTTCAAATGAGTATCCAGAAAAGCAGCCACCACCGGATAGGCAGCCAACTTGTTCTTTAACTTCACCAAACCGTGCCCCTCATCATCAAAGATGAGCGATTGAACCTGCACCCCGTGCGTCTCCAGTTTTTTCACCAGTTGCAAAGTCTCGCCAAGCGGCACACGCGGGTCATTTGCGCCGTGAATGACCAAAAGCGGCGCCTGTACTTTATCAAGATGATTGCTGGGTGAAATTTTTTCAAGAAAAGCACGGTCACGCGCCAGGCTGCCGTACTCCGATTCGCGGTGGGCACGCCGGTATGAACTGGTGTTCTCCAAAAAAGTGACAAAATTGCTGATCCCGACGAGGTCTACCCCGGCTGCCCATAATTCCGGGTAGGTGGTCAGTGAAGAAAGCACCATGAAACCGCCATAACTACCGCCGTACACGGCAATACGCCGCGAGTCGAACTCAGGTTGTGCTTTCAACCAATGGGCTGCATGTGCCAGGTCAGCGACCGAATCCATGCGTTTCTCTACATCGTCCAGGTGGCTGTAAACCTTACCATACCCTGCCGAGCCACGCACATTGGGCGCTAAAACTGCATACCCCTGATGCACAAAATATTGCACCACGGGCTGGAAATTCGGGCAAAACTGCCCCTCCGGACCACCGTGCACAACCACTACCACCGGCATACGACCCTCCGCTTGAGCGGGGCGGTAAAGCCATGCGGGAATACGGCGCGTCTCACCGGTCAAAGGGTCGGTGTCAAAGGTGGGATAATGGATCAAGCTGGGAACGGCAAGGGATTGCATATCCATCGCTGCAGAGGATGAACGCGTACAGGCATGAATGCAGTCCTGCTCCAGTTGCCAGAGGTAAATATTCATCGGGCGGGTAGAAGCGCTGTACGCAAAAGCCAGGTTGCGCGAATCGGGCGAAAAGGTCAGGCTGTTTGAGGTGTAATCCTCCACCAGTTTACCTGGTTGATCATCAAAAAGCGGCGCTTTGCGGCTTTTGCCGCTATCCAAATCGAGCAGGTAAATCCGGGAACCCCCATCGATGTTGAGCGAATAAGCCAGTTTGCGCCGATCCGGTGAGAGCCGCGCCGCCTCAACTTCGTACTCAGCTTGCAGCAGCGGTTTACTTGTATTTGTTTTCAAATCCAGAACAGCCACATGGAGCAAATCGGCATTCAGGTCGGTATGGATCAGCAGGGTACCCTCAACGGGTCCATAGAAAGCGCCTTCATAGCGCGCCGGCGTTCTTTCGTCGGAAAGAAGTGTCTCCTTTCCCGTCTCCAAATCCAGCTCGATCAAGTCATGCTGTGCATTGCTAGCCATGCGAATGAAAACCAGGTGTTTCCCATCCGGTGAAAGCGATAAATGGGTCAAAAAGCCAGGGCGAGTGTTTGTCCAGACGATTTCTGGCACGCCATTCAGCGGCTGCCTGTATAAATCAAACAAGCCCGGGTTTCTGCGGTTCGCTGAGAACAAAAAAGTGTTCCCATCCGGAAGCCAGCCCCCAAAAGTATGCATCACATGCTCATATCCCTCGGTCAGCGGGCTTTCCATACCGTCCTGGAGCGAGAGAAAATAAAGCTGCATATTTTCATTCCCACCGGTATCCCTCCCAAAGACCAGCCGGTTCGCATCGCCAGGGCAGAACCACGCTCCAAAAACGCGTTCGCTGCCGACTGTGAGCTGGTCAGGACACAAGACCTGCTGGGTATCAAAATCGATCCCCACCTGCCAGACCTGCGGTGTGCCAGTGATGTCGGAAAGAAAAACCAACCGGGTACCATCCGGTGAAAAAGCAGGGGAATTAGCAGAACGAACATTGAGAAAGCGATCGATTGTATAGTGTGGTTTTTGCATGAAAGGCGACCTCCAGGGTGAGTGATATAGTGGGGAAATATGTTGTCTTCGTTCATTGTATCAGAACCTTGCACAACAGCGTTGTCAACAAACATGGATTTTTACCACTCATCTGACTTCACATGCATCCACGCAGGATTGTTAATATGAAGCCATTCAACAGCCATATGGAAGGCAGGTTGCTTGAGACTCGCACTGTCGTTAATGAAATGGTTTTCTTCCCAGCGCGGGAAATCTGTTATACAATCCCTCCATGAGCCCCTCCGAAAACCTGTTGCGTAAGATTGCTCTTTTTTCTCAGCTCACAGATGAGACCCTGGTGCGCCTGGCACAGTGCATCATTCAGCGCAATTACACACGCAGCGAACTGATACTGCTGGAAAGTGACCCCAGCCGCAGTGCATACTTCATCGCAGCGGGAGAGGTTCAGATTTTTCACCTTTCAATTGGCGGGCGAGAGCAAATCCTGCTCAACCTGAAGGCAGGAGAATCCTTCAACACCGTGCCACTTTTCAACGATGAAAGCCTCAACCGCGCATCAGCCAGAGCGCTTACCGATTCAAGCCTCTATTTGCTGCGCAAGGAAGATTTTTTACAGCTTGTCAGCACCTGCCCCGACCTGGCACAGGCAATGCTCAAAGATTTTGCTGCAAAATTAACCCGGCTCACCGGTTTGGTGGAACAACTTTCATTGCACAGCATCCGTGGCAGGCTGGCGCGTTTTCTCATCGAACAAGCCAATCGCGGCGAACCTGCCGGGCGCTGGACACAGGACGAAATGGCGGCTCACCTGGGCACCGTTCGCGATGTGATTGGGCGCACGCTGCGTTCTTTTGAAGACGCCGGTCTCATCCGCCGCACACGCAGTCACGTCCAGTTGCTCGACCGCCCAGGTCTTGAAGCTGAAGCTCAAGAATAAGACTTTTGTCGTAGAGTTCCTTGCTGCTTCCTGCTAGACTATGAACAGCAAACAGAAAGGAATGCGGATATGCCTGAATGGGATTTGCCACAAATCAATTACGAGAGCTGCACGTTGTGCGGCGCTTGCGTGGAAGCCTGTACCCAAAACGCGCTGCAAATGACCGCGCGCGGACCGGTTTTCTCCTCTCCCCAGAACTGCACGTACTGTGCTGATTGTGAGGCGATTTGCCCCTCCAACGCCATTCGGTGCGAATATACCATCACCTGGGGCAGCGAGTAAACTGCACGGTATATCCTTTTCCTCTTTTCAACTCACAACAATCAAAGGAGTCTTCCATGAGTGAATTTATCAATAACGTTACCCGCCGCAAGGAAACGCTAAAAAATATCCTGCGCCAACTACATGATGGGCGTTCAGTCGATGAGGTAAAAGCCGAATTTGCCGCGCTGGCGGATGAAATCAGCGCAGAGGAAATTGCAGAGGTCGAACAAATGCTGATCGAAGAAGGGATGCCCGTGTCGGAAATACACAACCTGTGCGATGTGCATGTGGCTGTCATGCGGGATGCCCTCGACCGCGGAGGAAGCCCCGACAGCATCCCCGGTCACCCCGTGCACACGTTCAGGATGGAAAATGAAGCCGCAGAGCAGACCCTGGTCAGCCTTCGGCGCGCTTTTGAAGCTTATCAAAGCCAACCAAACGAACAAACGCTGAGCGTGTTACGCCGCCAGGCTGAAACGCTGATTGAGTATGAGCGCCATTATTCCCGCAAAGAGAATATCCTCTTCCCCTACCTGGAGAATCGTGATTTCTATGGACCCTCGCAGGTCATGTGGCAGACTCACGACCAGATTCGTGGTTTGTGGAAGTCTCTCCTGAAAACCCTGCCGCAGGATCCGTCTTCTTCTGCGGAAGTAATCGCTGCCATCCGTGCAATCCTGGACCCGCTGGAGCAGGCTGTACGCGACATGTTCTACAAGGAAGACAAAATTCTCTTCCCGACCACGCTCAATTTACTCAATGAGGAAGAATGGTCTTCCATCCGCCGCCAGGAAAACGAGATTGGATACTTCACCGTGCAGCCAGGCAACCAGTGGAAACCAGCGATAGTGCAATCACCTGCAGCTACACCGGTGCAGTTGGTCGAAACCACAAAAATGGAACAGGCTTCCACCCCAACTGCCGCCAGCCCTCTGCCGCTCAATACCGGCGCACTTACCCTGGAGCAAATTGACCTGATGCTGCGGCACCTGCCGGTGGACATCACCTTTGTGGATGAAAAGGACGAAGTGCGCTTCTTCTCCCAGACTCCTGAGCGCATCTTCCCCCGCACGGCAGCCATCATCGGGCGCAAGGTGCATCACTGCCACCCCCCGCAAAGCGTACACCGCGTGGAACAAATCGTGCAGGATTTTCGCAGCGGTGCGCGCGACCAGGCTGAATTTTGGATTCAGATGAATGGAATGTTTATTCACATCCGTTACTTTGCAGTACGCGATGAAAAAGGCGCCTATCGCGGAACGCTGGAAGTCTCACAGGAAGTCAGCGGGATCCGCGCCCTGCAGGGCGAGCGCCGCCTGATCGACGGCGAAGTTCCAGGCGCATAAACCTGACACATAAAGCAAGAATCCCAAAGCGGCTGCCTGAAAAGACAGCCGCTTTGGTTGTTCTCTCGCGAGTGGTGTTTGCTGCTGTACCCGAGCTCGGTTCGGAGAACTTTTCGAGCGGGTCTTGTCTACGCAGCACAATTTTCCCTTCAGAGATGATCCCGATGACTGGGGCAGCTTCTTTTTTTGTTTGCTTTGCTTACCCAAGCCTGCGCAAGCGTCGATTCGCCAGCAGCCAGCCTGACGCCGTTGCCAGCAGGGCAAAACCCGCCAGTATCAGCAGCACCTTCGTCCAATCAGCCGGCATAGTCTGAAACAGGATTAAATCGCGCAGCGGGTCGACGGCATACGTATTGGGGAATAGCCAGGCAACCTCAACCACCTTCTCCGGGTTATGGCGAGGCATGCTCAACCCACCCCCAATAAAGAAAACAGTCAAACCGGTCAAAACACTGGTCACTGCGCCCACAAAATAATCCCGTACCCCCAATGCCGCCACAATGGCTAGCGCAATCCAGAACAATGCGGTCAGGCTAAACAACAACCAGACTGCTCCCAGCCTGCCGGTTGCCCATGCGCCATCCCACAGCCAATAAACGCCCATCATCAGGGTGCCGGTGAGCACAGCCATCACCAAAGCCAGCAACGTCTTGGGCAAAAATACCCACGCCATTGAGCGCGGCATTAAACCAAATTCCTTCGTCACACCGGCTTCGCGCTCGCGGAAAGTGAGGACAAATGCGTTGAACAGCCCACCCAGCATCACCGCCGTTAAAATCGTTCCCACTGCAATGATGGGAAACCAATGAATAAAATAGGGCAGCGGATATTCCTCAGCCAGTGCCAGGGGCGGCGCCGGCTGACCGATTTTTTCGTAAAAATGCCAGAGAACTTCAGCGGAATAAATACGGTGGTTCTTGGCACGGTCATCGTGATAGTTGTTGAAAATCATCGTAATGGCAGGGTTCTCGCCATTCTCCAGGCGTGCGGAAAAATCTGGCGGGATGATCCAGATACCTTCAATCTCGAAGGCATCAAACCGCCTCTGTGCCTCCTCCTCCGTCAGATCATCAACGACGTAATACGGCGCATCGTTCAGCGGTGAGCGTATCTCGTCAAAGGACTGGCGCAGCAGCGCCCCGTACGGTCCGGAATCCTGGTTGACAACTGCAATCTGAAAACCCAATTCACCACCGAACAACAGACCAAACATAATCATCAACATGAGAGGGGCAATAAAACCACCCAGGATCGGCAGCGGGTCCTGTCGCAGCGCTTTCACATTGATCACCAGCAAAATCCAGAAACGTTTCAGGAAATGGTTCATAGTCTGCCTCGTACTTTCCTTTGGTAGAGCAGGGCGACCAGCGCCAGAGCCAGCGCGCTGAAAATGCTCAAAACCAACGATGCCTGCCATGCAACAGCAATCTGTATGCCGTTATAAAAGAGCGGAAAGATCAATTTAACGGCATACGTATTGGGGGTGAACCGCCCCAGAAGTTCATATAAACCACCGAAACCTTCACCCAGCCCAAACGAAGAGCCCAGGATCCAGCTCACCAGAGTGGCGATCAGCGAGAAAAGAAAAGCGGGCAGAAAGCGCTTGAAGATCATCCCGGCTGCCAGACCCAGGCAGCCCGATACCAGTGATACCGGCAGCAAAACGAACGCGAGCTGCCACAAAGATGCCGTCCATACGCCGCTACTCAACCCGATGCAAAGCAATAACACCCCGCTGGATAACCAACCCATCACCAACAGCCTCAACAAACGAAAACTGAGCGGCAGGATTGCAAGGATCGGCGACAGGCGGTATTCCAGCAACGTGCTGTTTTCAAAATCATACGCCATTGAGGCTGCGCCAATGGATGCCGGAGCCAGGAAAGCTGTCAGCGGAAGCATTGCAATGGCAAAGTAGACCATATACGGCATTTCGTGTTCCAGCCAGAGCTGTTCATCCAACCGAACGGCGCTCCCGCCCAACCTGGCATTCCACAACCGGAGCGCAGCCGCGGTAAGCCGGTTGCGGTAATTCTTTACCAGGTTGCTGTCGATGTACCCAAAATACTGTATGGCTGTGGGAACACCTGCGCGCTGCTCCACCGCCACTAGCTGAACGGAGCCATCCCATGAGTGAAGTTCAACCGTTTGCACGTGGATGTAGGGGTAACCGACCGGAGAACCCACCTCTTGCATCGCTGTCTCCAGTTCCTCCCTGATAGGAAGGTCCGATTCAACCAGGTTCATATCAAAAGTCGGATGCACCAGGATCACGGAAAGCAGTAGAAACATCAGCGCCGGTTGGATCAGGACAACCACATGCAATGGTATGGAGGTGTGGAAAAAGCGAAATTCTTGAATGAGAAGCAAACGCAACCTTTTCATAGCTTACTCCCGCAGGGCGCGCCCGGTATGATGCAGAAAGACATCATCAAGCGATGGGCGCGCTATTCGGATTGATTCCAGGCGGTAGTCACGCGTTACACGGCTGACCAACTCTCCAACTTTGCTTTCGGCATTCTGCACCTCAAAACGCAAAATATCCTCAGCCGGGCGAGAATATGCACCTGCTCCCAGTCCATCGAAGAGAGCCTGCGGTTCCTCAACGGAAGGCAGGGTATGCAGTGTGACGATATCGCGTCCCAATTCCGCCTTGAGCGATTCTGGGGTACCGAGGGTAACCACACACCCATGATCGATGATCGCCAGGCGCTCACACAAGGCATCAGCTTCGTTCATATCGTTGGTCGAGATGACAAACGTTTTGCCTGCCCTACCCTGTGCCTTGATGTGCTCCCAGAGCGCGTGACGCCCCTGCACGTCAACGCCCAGCGTGGGCTCATCAAAGAAAATGATCTGCGGTTCATGCAGCAGCGCGCGAGCCAGCACCAGGCGGCGCTGCATTCCGCCAGAATAGGTGCCCACTGCATCCCGGCGGCGGTCCCACAAATCGACACGGCGTAATTGCTCTTCAATGCGTTCCTCCAGGCTGTTCAGGTCATCACAATAAAGAGCGGCATGATGACGCAGGTTATCCAACGCGTTCAGCCCGGCATAAATGTTCGTGTTCTGCGGCACCAACCCAATCCGGCGGCGGACCTCCCTGGCTTGGGTTTGCGGATCAAACCCAAACACATGGATTTCACCGGCGTGGCGCTTTAGCAAGCCGGTGATCATGTTCAGCGTGGTGGTCTTGCCAGAACCATTGGGTCCTAACAAGCCAAAGATTTCACCGGGCTGCACCTGCAAAGAAAGCCGATCTACAGCCGTCAGGTTGCCAAAACGGCGAGTTATTTCCTGTAACTGGATGGCTGGTTGTATCATTTTTCTCCTTTATCTGCCCCCTCAGGGCAAATCGTCCCATTCACAAAGATATCCACAAAATCATCCACTACTTCCTCAAGCGTTTTTTCGCTTGCCGGGTCTTCTTCGAGGACATGACGCAAAATCCCGTAAGAAAAGAACATCCCAAAGAAAGCCTGCGCACAAAGCTCGGGGGTCTGCTTGCGAACCCTACCTGCATCCATCTGGCTTTGAAGGTAAGCTGCGAGTGCCTGGCGCAGACGGCGCGGGTTTTGTGCCATGATGTTGCGGATCTCAGGGAAGTGCGAAGCCTCGCACAAGATCAACCGGATCACATCGGAGCGCGCCATCATCACCTGCATGAAAATACGCCCCACCTGGCGCATCGCCTGGCGGTAATCATCACCGGCTTGCGCCAACATGGCAAACTCCATTCGGGGCAAGTCAGAATAAGTCTCGACCATCTCATGAAAAAGGTTCTCTTTGCTGCCAAAATGGCGGAACAGTGTCACCTCGTTAACGCCGGCTTCAGTTGCAATGGCGCGCGTGGTGGTGCGAGCATACCCCTGCGCAATAATTAATTTGGACGCCGCCTGCAGGATGCGACCGCGTGTATCTTCGGGCGGTGGTTGATCGAATTGGGGAATTTTGAAATTCATAGTTTTTCCTGTCAGATATGTATGCAAGTAATTACTTACATACATTATAATACTCTTATAAAAAAATACAAGGGCATTTGTGTGTTTTCAAATCAACAGGCTGATATAATTATTATCGTAACAAGATCGCCCCAATATGCCCCGGCAGCTTCCTCGCTACCGTAGCCATACTAAACTGAATCAATTCGGTGCAACCCTCCAGCTTTCTGGAGGCAGGGAAAATGAATGGACGAACTTGAAGAAAAAATGCTCCGCATTTTTGCACGGCTTGCACGGGAAAATGTTCCCATACGCCTGGTAAACACTTTTAAAGGCTACCCTATCTCCAATGATGCCAGCATCCTTTCTGTCAGCCAGCAGAACCATGTCCGAATCCAGACACACAAACGCCAGATGCTTTGCCTGAATTTGGATCATGAGACGATTATTTTAGGCGATGTCTTCCCCGGTTACCTCAAAGCACGGGCAGAAAAAATAGACATGATTAACTGCCAGACTGACCTGACGCGCTTTCAATATATTCAGGAAAAATTGATCCAGCGGGAAACCGCGCGGGTGGTACCGCGCGAAAACACACCCGTGTGGATCACGCTTGTGGAAAACAACTTCAGAATCAAATGTGAAATAGCGGATATCTCTCTGGAAGGGATGGGGGTATGGTTGCCGATTGAGTTTTTTGTCCCCAACCGCATCCGGCGCGGCGCTGAAATTTTGCTGGCATTTGAACTACCCATATCCAGTTCCGGGCAAACGGCTGAAATCCGAGGAAACGGTATCATCCGAAACACGATGGGCACAGCCGGTTACCAGCAAAAACGCGTGGGCATCCGCACGCATTACGAGAGACCTCACAATTACCAGATATCCCAGTACATTCAATTACGCATCCTGGAAATCATGCGCGAAATGGACGTGACGTATAACGCCCTCACGCGCCTTTCACAAGCAAGAACAGGTTAAAGTCAAAGCCAATCACCGGCTCAATTAACCCAAAAAATACACCACGATGGGTCAAATAAACCGCTGAGTGGTTTTTTTGTTTAAGCTGCCTCTCGAACGGGGATTTCATCATACCTGCAAACATCCTTCGCGTTTTCTTCACAATTGGTTGCTAAGATAACACAAGATCGAAAAAGAAAACATGAAGAAAAGGAAATGATAAAAATGTCTACAAAAAATAAGATTTACGGATTAACGGTAATAGCTCTTGTCATCGGTATGGTGTTGCTGGCAATACCCCAGGGCAGTGTACAGGCTGCGAGCCTGGAAGAAAAAGGTGGACCCGGAGGACAGGGTGGAAACGGTTGGGGTACGGAGAAAAGTGGCAACGGCACAGCCCTCACACCGCTTTCAGAAGCTGAAATAACAGCCCTACAAGACGCCATCCTGGAAGAATACGGAGCCCTTAACCTCTACCAGGCAGTTATTGCTCAATTTGGCGACTCCTATCCCTTTTCCCAAATTGCTGCATCAGAGCAACAACATGCCAATGCACTGATACGCCAGGCTGTTAAATACGGTGTAGCTGTCCCTGAAAATCCAGGTATCAATTCGACTGCCACATTTGAAAGCCTTGCGGAAGCCTGCCAGGCAGGTGTGGATGCCGAAATCGCCGATGCAGCCCTCTATGATGAGTTGATGCTGGTTACCGACCATGCCGACCTGATCCAGGTATTCACTCGCTTGCAAAATGCTTTATTGGAGAGCCATTTGCCAGCTTTTGAAGCGTGCAACTGAGCGTTTTATCCTGAAAGTTCACAACGAGGCTGCCTCAAAAAAGCAGCCTCGTTGGTTGCATTTATGGAATGAATTTCCGATGCTGGTTTCTGTTGACGGCAGACTGAGTGCGCGTGGGTCTTCATTCCGCCGGTAAATGAGCGCTTAAAACTCGCGCCCAAAGCGGTGGAACAGGGTCAATCTCGACTTTCCCCTCCCGCACCGGAAACCGGTCAAGGGGATTGAGCAGGTCTACCAGTTCAGAGCAGCCTTGCCAGGGCACCGAAAGATTCAGTGAAGACGGTTGAGATGAAGCATTCACCACCACCAGCACCTGCTGCTGGTCTGTTTCCCGCACAAAAGCAAGCTGTTCATGGTTGATGTACTGCTCGCGATAGCTGCCGTATTTCAAAGCTGGCGTCCCTTTGCGCAGCCGTGCCAGCCGTTGAATAGCGGCAAAGAGTTGCTGCGCATTTTCACCCCCGGCAAACAGCCCGGGTTGTAATGCAGGTCGCAGGGCGCTGTCAGAATGGTTTGTGCGCCGCCCGTGGATGCCCCACTCGCTTCCATAATAAATGGAAGGGACGCCCGGCATGGTGAAGAGCAGGCAATACAGCGGAAAAAGCTGCGCGGGGTCGCGCAGGATGCTGGCTGCCCGGTCAACATCATGGTTATCGACAAAGTTGTACAACGGCAGTCCGCGGTATAATCCATCCTTCCCAAATTGACGAGTGAGCGAATACGCGATTTCAAAGTAATTTCGGTCATTGAGGCTGGAATACAAGCCCTTATAACCCTCGTAGTTGGTGACCGAATCGAGCATACCCGGGTTTGCCCAGCGCGAATAATCGCCGTGCACCACCTCACCCATCAGCCAGAAATCCGGTCGCAGGTTCCTGGCAAAATCTGCCAGCTCGCCCAGAAACTGCGGGGCAATGCAATCGGCTGCATCCAGGCGAAGACCGTCGATATCAAACTGCTCGACCCAGCTCTGCACGGCTCCCAGCAGATGCTCTTTGACAGCCGGATGAAGGACATCCAGCTTCACCAGGCTGTAATGTCCGCTCCAACCCTCGTACCTGAACGGGTCTCCGTACGGGCTGGTCTCACCAAAGCACAAACCTTTGAACCACTCCCGGTACGCCGATTTTTCACCTTTCTGGCGCAGATCGTAAAACGCCCAAAAATCACGTCCCACATGGTTAAAAACGCCATCCAGGATCAACCGCATGCCGCGCCGGTGAACTTCTGCACTCAAACGCGCCAGTGTCTCGTTATCGCCCAGGCGGCGGTCAACATGGTAATAATCCACCGTATCGTAGCCGTGTTCGCTGGACTCAAAAAGCGGTCCGAGATAGAGGGCATTGGCGCCCAGCGCCTGGATGTGATCCAGCCAGTCGTACAGTTGTTCCAGTCGCGCCACCGGCGGCGATGAAAAATCGTTGCGCTGCGGTGCTGCCAGCATCCCCAGGGGATAAATGTGATAAAAAACTGCGTCAAACGACCAATGATTTGCCATGTCAACTCCATAAATATACCGAACGGTATAGTGTGCAAGGTAAAAAAATTTCCCTTATGAGAATATTCCGTGCATAAACTGATGAACTGCCTGGTAAGTCAGGGTATCGTCCAGGTCCAGGTAATCATTCAGCGCCAGGGTGATATAGGTATTCAGCATCCCGATAAAAGTGACTGCATATTTGCGGTGCCGGTCTGGCATGTGCGGCAGCGCAGCCTGGAACATGGCGTGAATTTTTTCAAACACGCGCTCGTGATAATCGGCTGCTGCCCGAAAGGAATCGCTTTCCCGGGGTGCATACTGCGCGGAAAGCAGAAACTGGTACAGTAACGGCTGCTGCAGTGCAAACGTAAAATAGACCTTTGCCAGGTTCCTCAAGTTCATGGTCAGGTCACCGGAAAATCGAGCCGCCTCCGCGATCGACCGCTCCAGCCCGGAAAGCCGTTCGCAAAAGAGTGCCTCCAGTAAACCGCTCTTGCTGCCAAAATAGTGGTACAGGGTCGGCTTGGTAACGCCCGCCGCATCTACCACCTCCTGAACAGAGACAGCATCGTAGCCGCGCCGGGCGAAGAGCCGCAAAGCGTGATTGAGCAGGTTGGAACGATTATCTTCTGACATATTCACCTGATCCGGATTATACCGATCAGTATAGATTATACCACTCGGTATAATCTTGTCAAGCATCAAAACTTTTTTGTTACTTTTTGTCCTTTTTCCCGATATACAATACAGATATATGAAAGACTTCACCTCAATGGACGATCCTGCCCTGGTTGAACTGGCGCGGCACAACCCTGAAGCCTTTACCGCTCTTTACCGGCGATACCTCACGAAAATCTATCGCTATCTGTACCGCAGGCTGGGGAATGTGCACGAGGCAGAAGACCTCACATCGCAAGTCTTTATGGATGCCCTGGATGGGTTGACCACCAACCGCTATCGCAAAGGGGGGTGTTTTCCTGCCTGGCTGTTCACCATCGCCCGCCGACGGGTGGCTGATTTTTACCGCCAGCAGCCTGCCGCAGCACTCAACGATCCCCCCTCACCAGAACCCGCCCTGCTAACCGCCATCGAGAAAGAAGAAGACCTGCAGCGGCTTTTGCATCTACTGATGCAGCTTGATGAAAATCGCAGGGAGCTCCTGTGTCTGCGTTTCTCCGCCGGGTTAAGTTTCGCCGAAATCGCCCACCTCGAAGGGCGCAGTGAAGCCTCGGTCAAAATGACCCTCTACCGCACGCTTGATTTTTTGCGTGCCCAATGGGAGGAGCAAGATGGATAACCTGTACAAAAATCTGCCACCCCAACTGGATACTGCCCTGAACCATTATTACACTGCCCCGCAACCAGATCCCGCTTTCGCCAATCAACTGGAAGCACAATTACGCCAACGCCACAAAAATCCCATTTCCCGGAGGATAACCTTAATGGATTCATTACGCACCCGTCCAGCCCTGGCGATCCTAACTGCCCTTCTCGCCCTGTTAACCCTTACCGGGGTGGTCTATGCCCTGGGTAGGCTTTCCGGATTCATCCCCGGTTTTGGCTTCACCACCGGATCGAACGAGGTCCTTGTGCTTGCCGAACCGGTTGAGAGCAGTCACGACGGGATCACTCTGCGCCTGGAAAACGCCGTCAGCGATGAGGCGCGCTTCTGGGTAACCCTCACCGCACAAGGCTTGTCCGAAGAGGTGTTCACCTCACAAGCTTTTCTCGTTCTGCCGGATGGAAAGGAAATCCAATTTCAAGAAGGGGCAAACAACAGCCCATCGGAAGGGGTTATGCAATTGAGTTACATTTTCCCTGCACTGCCCGCCAAAACAAATGCGCTGACCCTGCGCATCGAAGACCTGGCAGGAGAACCCTTCAACCTGGCTGTACAACTGCGCCCCGTGGAGCCAGGCGAGATCATCCCGGCGCAGCCCAACGACGCCACACCTCTGCAAAGCGAGAACGATAACGGTCTTCACCTGGTTTTGGAGAACATTGCACCCGCCAGCGACAAAACCGTGCTCCATATCTCGCTGCACTTCGACCAGCCCAACACCTGGGTGAACGGAATGTGGAGTATTGCCTTGAATGACGTGGAGGGGCGGGTTTACCCGCTGGAAGATATCACCCCCGATACGATGGATATAGGCAAAACGCGTATCTACCAGACCATACCGTTTACCGGCGCCGAGCAGTTGGTCATTAGCCTTCATAGCTTTCCACCCGGTGAAAATACCCTGCCGATGTTTCAGGACTTCTCGGCAGACAAAACCGGCTTTACCTTCGATCCCGGCGCTAACCCGCAGGAAGGGCAGACCTGGAAGCTGGATGAAACGATAACCCTCGGAAATTTCACCCTTCACGCAATCGCTGCACGTATGACCGACCCCTCCAGCCTGGTGTTTGAATTTGAGCCGGATGAAAGGGTAACCGGCGCGATGCTGTACACTCCCCACCCGCTGCTACGGGGCGCAACCGGCGGTGTTCCTGTGCAGGAAGGGAACTTTGCCGTTGGAATGACCTTTGAAAGCGTCCCAACACAGCCTTTTATTGTATATGTGACACTGGTTTACTACACAACCAGCGGTCCCTGGGAGTTGTATTGGCAACCTCCTGCTGCCCCGCCCTCCTCCGAAATGCTCTCACCAACGCACACAACAGCGCCCAGCCAATCCCCTGCGCCAACGAGCACTCAAGTTCCTTCCGACCCCCTGTTGACCGAGGTGCTGGCACTCGCCCAGAAATTCGATGCCCCTTTCCAGCAGGGACCAGGGTGGGTGCATATCATCCGGGAGAGTAATACCACCCAACGCGCCGGGCAAACCTTTCCGCCTCCCTACATCCAGACAGAGATATGGTATGAAATCGACAAAGAAGGTTATATCCAACGCAGTGTGTATCAAGATTTTGACGCCAATGGAACCTTACTTCAACAGTCTGCCAGCATAGGCAGTTATTCCATCAATTTCACCACTGGTGATTCAGGGTCTTATCCTGCTGAGCCGCAGCATGTATCGCTGGATTTACTTTCTTCTTTGCTCAGCCAGGTAGACCGTTCAATCACCTATGTGCAACACGAGAAAACGCAATGCGAGAACGGTGAGGAATGCCTGTTAATTACGATTCAGGATGCCCTGGCGGAACCCGCTTTGAACCCGGGCGAGGAAAAAGCATTCATTGGTTCCGGGTTGAGGGTGTGGATCAACCTGGCGACGGGTTTGCAGGTGATAGAACAGTATTTCTGGCAGCTCGAAGACGGGAGCGAATCGATCAACAGCACTTCACAGGTGCTGCTGGTGGAAAAGCAGGAGACGGCTCCGCCGCAAATCCTGGACGTCCTGGCACGCGTGATTGTGCCGTAAACTCTTTTGCCTGGATATTGCGGAGGTCAGGCAGTACGTTTCCGGCGGTTGAAAAAGCGGCTGCGCAGAGATTGTCCCACCCAAACGACGCCAAAAATCGCCGTACAGGTCAGCACGATGGCTGCGCCTGAAGCAATACTGAGGTAATAGGAGAGGTATAAGCCAATGATACCGGAAAAGGCGGCAATCAAGGCTGCCAGCGCCATCATCACCGGCAGGCGGCGCGTGAGCAGGTATGCCGTCGCGGCTGGGGTGACCAGCATGGCGACCATCAACGCCACCCCCACGGTTTGCAATGAAACGACAATGGTCACGGCAATCAAAATCAAGAGCAGGATATCGAGCAGGCGCACTGGAAGCCGCAAGGTGGCTGCAAGCACGGGGTCGAAGGAAAGCACCATGAATTCCTTGTAAAATGCCAGGATGAACAACAACACCAGCCCGCCAAAGATGGCGATGAGCAGCAGGTCGTTGCTGCGCACACCAAGCACATCCCCAAAGAGAAAATGCGCCAGGTCGGCGGTGTAGCTGCGCACAGTTGAGATTAACGCCACGCCCAATGCAAATGCGCCTGCAAAGACAATCCCGATCGCCGTATCCTCTTTGATGCGCGTGCTGCGGCTGATGGCGCCGATCCCCAGCGAGCTGACAATTGCGGCAATCAACGCCCACCAGAAAAGGGGTTGGCGTGCACCACCCCCCACCAGGTACCCCACCGCAATCCCAGGAAGGATGGCATGCGCCAGGGCGTCGCCAAAAAATGCCATTCCGCGTAACACCACATACGTACCCACGACCGCACACACCACGCCCACCAGGATGGCAGCCACCATCCCGCGCACCATGAAGGCATATTGAAGCGGTTCAAGCAAGAAACCGATCATTGTTCGCCCTCCTGGTCACAGCAGCTATCTTCCAGTGCCAGCGTCCCTTCCGGTGTAGGGACAAGATGGAGCTGCGCGCCGTATGCCCTCATCAGATTTGCCTGGCTGAGCGCCTCTTGCGGTACGCCCATCGCCAGCATACGATGGTTGAGCAGCAGTACCTTATCAAAACGCTGTGCAGCCGTGCGTAAATTATGCAAGGAGACCAGCACGGTCACCTTTCGGTGCCTGAGTTCTTCCATGATTGAGAAAATATCTTCCACCGAATTTGCATCCAACCCGGTGAGCGGTTCGTCCATCAGCATCAGTTCTGCCTCCTGTGCCAGGGCACGGGCAATGAACATGCGCTGCTGCTGTCCGCCGGAGAGCTGGCTGATTTGCCGACCGGCAAGGTCGGTTATACCCACGGTTCCCAATGCCTGCCGCACCAGTGCCCAATCGGAGGCTTTGGGGTTGCGGAACAGACCCATCTTGCCAATCCGCCCCATCATCACCACATCCGCCACGGTAACAGGGAAATTCCAATCCACCTGGCTGCGCTGGGGCACATAAGCAATACAAATATGCCCGCCCGGCTCATGACCGGAGATGCGCACATTTCCCTGCGATGGCGGGAGCACCCCCGCAATCACTTTGAGCAATGTACTCTTACCCGCACCGTTGGGTCCCACCACCGCCAGCCGCTCGCCGGTATGCAGCTCAAAACGGATATCCTGCAAGGCATAGCCGCTTTCATATTGAACGCTCAAACCTTCCACCTGTAAGATGGGAGCACCCGGTTGATGTGGGTGCTGCCTGGTAAACAATCGTTGGGTCTGGCGCAGTTCTTTTAAAAATGCCATAACATTCACTTTCTCACCGTTAAATTGGACCACAGGTAAAGCAAACCAGGGGCTTTATTTGAGCGCAGTTACAATTGCGTTGACATTATATCGTATGTAATCGAGATAAGAGCTCGCCTCTCCACCTGTATCACTCAAAGAACCGGTATAAATGTAGACCAGGCTGGCACCGGTATCTTCTGTCACCCGTTCCGCCAAAGCCGGGTTGACCGTATTTCCCACAAAGATAGCTTTGACGCCCAACTCTCGCACGGCATCCTCCAGTTCAGCCAGCTCCTTTGCAGTTGGCTCTGCCAGGGTGCTGTAACCCGGGATGAGCGCTCCCACCTGGGTAAAACCGTATTCATCGGCAAAATACCCCAGCAAGGCATGATCGGTAACAATTTTGCGGTCGGCTTCAGGCACCTGCGCAGTTTGCTCGCGCACCCAGGCGTCCAGCGATTTCAATGCGCTGCTATAGGTCTCGGCATTGGCTGCGTAGGCTGCGCCATGGGAGGGATCCTGCTGTTTCAATGCCGATGCGATATTCTCCACCCAGACAAGTACATTGTTCGGGTCTGTCCAGGTATGCGGGTCAGCCCCCTCATGGTCGTGATGTTCTTCTTCGCCATGTTCTTCTTCGGCTTCCTCTACGGCGTGCTCATCTTCCGATTTTTCCTGACCGGTGAAGGAACGCAGATCGATCCCCTCAGACACATGCACTATCTTTTCTGAAGCGCCGGCGCTTTCAAGGAGTACCTCCAAAAAAGCCTCCAAACCAGCGCCATTGGCAAATACCAGGTCGGCATCGGCTACTTTTGCAATATCCTGCGGGGTGGGGTCAAAGCTGTGCGGGTCTGCGCCCACCGGCAGCAACACGTTCACTTCGATCAAATCACCACCCACCTGCGCCACCACGTCGGCGACGATGGTTGTGGTAGCCACCACCTGGAGTCTCGCGACATCTGAAGCCTGCGCCGGGTTTTGACCCGCCTGCGGCGTGCAAGCTGTCAACAAGACAGACAGGCAAAACACGAAAAGAATCGCTATTCTTGTCAATTTTTTCATCCTGCACCTTTATTCTTAATTGATAATGAAAATCATTTTCATTTAATGCAGCAATTATACAACTCTCCTGAACACGATGTCAAGAGATTGAAAAGCGTTCAACTCTTTTCAGCGAGGTTCTTTCTTTTGGACAGCACGACATTCTGGGCAAAGACCGTAAAGCTGAAGCCAATGATTCGATATCTCATAGTCGCTTTCCAATGCTACACGCGCAAACAAGTCACCCAGGTCATCCCCCTCAAAAAACTCGATCCGCCCACAGGATTGGCAAACCAGCAAATGCTGATGCCCGCTAAACTCGGCAATATAAGCATGGCAGCCATCATGGTGATGAACACGCTGGATCAGCGACATTTCCACCAAAATTTCCAGTGTGCGGTAAACGCTGACCAAACCCAAAGCCGGGTACTGCCTGCGCGCCAGGTCGAAGACCTGGGTGGCGTCCAGGGCATGCTGCGTGCCAGCCAGCACGTCGATCACCGCAATGCGCGCCGGGGTTAAACGATATCCATTTTCACGAAGCACACACTTCCAGTGTTCTGCACGCATATCCTCCGAAAGTTTCTCGTTCATTTCAGCACTGCCTCATCACGCCATTGGTCTCGCCTGGTATTCATCCAAGTCATTATACCCAAATCCAGATGGATTGCTTATATCTCCTGTCCTTTAAACTGGCTCATATACAGATTATGATAAAAACCTCGCTTTTCCAGAAGTTGTTGATGATTACCCTGCTCGACAATCTCGCCGGCATTGATGACCACCACATTATCGGCATCGCGAATGGTGCTCAGGCGATGGGCAATCACAAAGCTGGTACGCCCCTCCATCAAGCGCAGCAGGGCATTCTGGATGCGCGCTTCCGTGCGGGTATCCACGCTGCTGGTTGCCTCATCCAGGATAAGGATGGCAGGATCCGCCAGCACGGCTCTTGCAATTGCCAGCATCTGCCGCTGCCCCTGGCTGAGGTTGGATCCGCGCTCGGTAAGCACGGTTTGATAGCCCTGCGGCAGCAAACGGATGAAATGATCGGCATCTGCCATCATAGCCGCCCGGATACATTCCTCATCGGTTGCGTCCAGCCGCCCATAACGGATATTCTCCAGCACGGTATCGGCAAACAAGAAGGTGTCCTGTAAAACAATACCCAGCTTAGAGCGCAGGTCTGCGGTTTTGACCTGGCGAATGTCCACGCCATCCACGCGAATGCTGCCCTCATCTACATCGTAGAAACGTGAGAGCAGGTTGATCAGGGTGGTTTTCCCGGCGCCGGTTGGTCCAACCAAAGCCGTGATCTTACCTGCAGCAGCATCCAGGGTCATATCCCGAATGACGGGTGTATCTTTTAAGTAACCGAAATGAACGTGGTCAAACTGCACATACCCTTTGACATCCTTCAGCCGCACAGCGTCTGGGGCATCCTGCAATTCGGGACGGGTATCAATAATTTCAAAAATACGCTCTGCACCTGCCAGCGCAGCCTGGATGGCATTGTACATATCTGCCAGCTCGCGCAGCGGCTGAATAAAACGCTGCCCGTAGGTGATAAAGGTAGCGATCATCCCTACCGTCACCAAACCGTTCAAGGCAAGCCACCCCCCCAAGCCTGCCAGTACAATCACAAAGAAATTACCGAGCACATTGGTGAGGGGCATCAACAACAATGCATACGTATTGGCATACAACCCGGCTTGATAAACCGCCTGGTTATGCTCGCGAAAATGGGAGATGACCGAGTCATTGCGCCTGAATGCCTTCACCACGCGCCCCCCGCTGATGGCTTCTTCCATCGTGCCGTTCAACGAGCCAAGCTGTTTTTGCAGTTCGCGGAAACCGCGCCGGGTGTAGCGTGCGACAAAGGTGGTAAACCAGAGCATAATCGGCACCACCAGCACCGTTGCCAGCGCCAGCCAGGCATTCAGCACAAACATCGCCACCAGTATGCCCACCAGTGAAAGTGTGCTGGCGAACAACGCCGTTACGTTGAGCGAGACCGCCTGGTTGATGGCATCAATATCGTTGGTGAGACGGCTCATCAGCTCACCGGCTGGATTACGGTCAAAGAAACGCAGGGAAAGCCGCTGTATGTGCCCGAACAACTCGCGACGCAGCAGCTTGAGCGCCCCCTGCGAGACATTTGCCATCAGCCAGTTTGAAGCGCCCTGAAAGACAGCCGCACCCAAATAAGCTGCCAGCATCCAGCCTGCCGTGCGCACCAGACCGGGAACATCCTTCGAACCAATGTGCTGGTCGATTGCCACGCCCAACAAATAAGGTCCCAGTAAACCCAGCAAGGTATAAAACATCACCAGGAAAAAGATGCCCACTAACGCAGCGCGGTATGGTTTCAGATAAGCAGCCAGACGCCGCAACGCCTGGAACGGGTCTTTGGCTTTTTCAATTTTGCCTACCATCCCCGGTCCTTGCCGCCGGAACCCCGCCGGACGGTTTGCCTGGCTGCCCGCAGATTGTGTTCCTTGATGACTCATATCACACCTCACCCTTTTCTTTTACGCCGTTCGCCGTCACAAAACCGTTCCCCAACTGCGTTTCAAAGATTTCCTGGTAAATCGGGCTGGTATGGATCAAATCTTTATGTGTGCCGTGCGCAGCCACGCGACCTTTCTCCAGAATGATGATCTTATCCGCGTTGAGCACCGTACTGATCCGCTGGGCAACCACGATATTGGTGCGCCCACGCCGACCTTCCGCC
Source organism: uncultured Anaerolineaceae bacterium (assembly GCA_964426355.1). Classification (GTDB taxonomy): domain Bacteria; phylum Chloroflexota; class Anaerolineae; order Anaerolineales; family Anaerolineaceae; genus JAJFTV01. The sequence continues at coordinate 10,583 of CAYRRA010000021.1, read as the reverse complement.
AGGGCATCCTGTATACGGGTTTCGGTCTCTACATCCACCGAACTGGTACTGTCATCAAAAATCAGGATGGCAGGCTGAATGAGCAACGCCCGGGCTATGGCGATACGCTGCTTTTGACCGCCGGAGAGGTTGACGCCTCGCTGTTCAACGTGCGTATCATAACCCTGCGGCAGCTCCATGATGAAATCATGCGCCTGTGCAGCTTTTGCTGCCTTGAGAACCTCCTCATCCGTGGCATTTGGCTTACCGTAGCGGATGTTATCGCGCACGCTGCCGGCAAACAGCACGGTATCCTGCGGCACAATACCCACATGCTTCAACAGCGAATCCTGGCGTACCTGGCGAACATCTATTCCATCCACCAACAACCGACCGGCTGAAACATCATAAAAACGCGGGACGAGATGGATCAACGAAGATTTTCCTGCCCCGGTCGCCCCCAGGATAGCTACGGTTTCACCGGGTTCTGCGCTGAAATCAACGCCATCCAATACCGCTTCTTTGCTGCCATCATAAGAGAAGCGCACATTTTCAAATTGTATGTGTCCTTTCACCGGTTCAGCGAGGGAATAAGCAGCGGGAAGATCCTGCACCTCTGGTACGGTCTCCAAGACCTCATTGATGCGTTCTGAGGAGGCATTCGCCCAGGCAAGCACCTGCGAGAGATGCGCAAACAGCATCAACGGCGACACGGTGGTCATTAAATAATTGGTGAAAGCGACAATCTCTCCAACCGTTAATGCGCCGTTGATTGCCTGGATGCCGCCCGCCCACACAACCAGCACAATACCGATATTCAACATGCTCATCAACAAAGGTGAAAGCGTTGCCATAATCTGCATCACGCGCACCGAACGCCCGGTGTAGTCTTCATTTGCATGCTCAAAACGCTCATTTTCATGCTCTTCACGTACAAAAGCCTTGACCACGCGCACACCAGAGATATTTTCCTGCAAAACGTTATTCAACGCGTCCAGTTTTTTCTGAACAGCAAGGAATAAAGAACCAATTTTGGAGAGGTATAAAATGGCAACCGCAGCGGTCACCAACAGCAAGGGGACCATAATCAGCGCCAGCCGGGTATTGGTATTGAACATCAAGAACAGGCTGCCGATTAAAAGCAGCGGTGCACGTGTACCAATGCGCAGCAACATACGGCTGACGCGCTGCACCACACCGATATCGCTTGTCAAGCGCACAATCAACTGCCCGGTCTTCAACCGATCCAGGTTGCCAAACGATAACGACTGAATACGTAAAAACATGGCTTCGCGCAGATCACGGGCAAACCCTTCACCTACCCGGACGGACAGGATGTTGTTGCCAATCGCAAACAACGCACTGAGCAGCGAAACACCCAGCATAATCAGGGTGGTATTTGCTACCACGCGCATATTCTCTGCCGCAATGCCCTGGTCGATGATGCGTTGCACCAGCCTGGGAATAGACAGGTCAATGACCACCACGAAGGTCAACAGCAGCAACGCCAGAACGGCTTCTTTCCAATAAGGCTTGAGGAAACGTCTTAATTTGAGGAAATGATTCATAGAATTTCCTTCATCAGTTATTCAAAGGCTCTCTTGAGTAAATTCATCCCTGTCATTATCTGCTCAAGGTCATCAGAATCCAATGTAGAAAGCCGCTCCGTCAGCCAGGCATCCATAACTTCATGGATCGATTTCATAACAGCATCACCCTGCTCGGTTAACGCCAGGTTGACATGCCGGCGGTCGTCTGGGTCTTGCATCCGAACAATGAGTCCCTTTTCAACGAGCACATCCACTGCCCGGCTGACAGCCGGACGGCTGATGCGTTTGTCCTGCGCCAGCTCAGAAACATGCGTTCGCCCCAGGTGTATACGTCGTAAAACGTGAAATTGCTCATGGGTCAGGTTAAATCGTTCGCGCGCGGCCAGCGCAATGTGGGAGCGAACACGATGCCAAAGCGGCGGTACGGTCTCCCAAAATTGAGCAAGCACCTGATCCAGCAATACAGTTTGAGAAGGTTGCGTCATTATCACCTCATACCACACAAAATCCGCCTCAATGGCAGGTTATGAAAACGTGTTAAAGAGTCAAAAATAATAGTTAACTTCAGTAACAGTTAACACCATTAACTATTATAAAAAACCCATCTGTTTCTGTCAACCGTTTTCAACAGCCTCTTAAAAAAACTCACCCCAGGGTTATTCCACCTGGGGGTCTGGGGTGAGTCTTGTTAGATTGTCGGTTTATCTTATATAGCTGCTCCTTTCTGTGTTTGTACGCAAACGGGCTGGCGTACAGCCCAGCGGTAAAGTCACGTTACACGGACAGCAAACGACCCACTGAGAAAACTAAACTCGATTTGTTTTTGTTTTGCAGACAACGTTTTTTTAGAAAGGTTGTACGCGCTATTACCTGATGCGCAAAAAAAATCTATCGCTTAGTTATATTCAGTGTAGCCATCTCCTGTTCAAAAAAAATTAAGAACGGATTGGGATCCGCTTAAATCAAGGTTGCCCCACCATACAACAATCATTCGCCGTTACCAATTTTGCATAATCGTTGTCCTGCGAGTGAATGACCTGGCGAACCAGGGTTTTAATATTCTTATGATGTATTGTTGATAAATCTCTAACAAAAACGGATTATGATAAGAGCATACAAATAAAACGATCAACTTCTTACAAGTAACGTGATAAAAGGAGGTGTTTCTATGTTCCGTAGATCAGTACCGAATGTTTGGACAGAAATGGAAAGACTTCAAAGAGAAATGAATCATCTTTTCCGATCTTCAAGCGGTGTCCGGCTGAATACAGCCCCGAGTTTCCCGGCGATGAACATTTGGGCAAGCGATGAGGGTCAGATGATTACCGCAGAAATCCCCGGTGTAGAACCGGACGATCTGGATATTTCCGTGACCGGTGAGATTCTCACCTTGAGCGGCACGCGCAAACCAGAAACAGTGAGCGAGGAAACTCGCTATCACCGGCAGGAACGCGGTTATGGTCGTTTCAAACGCTCGATCCAGCTCCCCTACCCAGTGGATGCCGACAAAATTGAAGCAACATTCAAGAACGGTATCCTCAAAGTAAATCTGCCGCGATCGGAAGAAGACAAACCCAGAAAAATTAGCGTGAAGACTGTCTAATCAGAATTTACCAGTATCCTATCGGAGGTGTACGATGTCAGAAGAGAGAAAAGACCTGGAAGTCCAGAAACAAGAAGCCATTACACCCGAAGAGGGTGAACGCACAAGAGAGTGCCCGGTATATATCCCGCGTGCAGATATTTTTGAAAGCGAAAACCAGGTTACCGTGATTGCAGATATGCCCGGCGTTGACGAGAACAGTCTGGATATTACCCTGGAAAAGAATACTTTGACCATCCGCGGGTTCGTAGAACCCGAGACATTTGAAAACTACACCCTGTCTTATGCGGAGTATGGGGTGGGCGATTACGAGCGCAGTTTTGTGCTCTCCAACGAAATCGACCGCAATAAAATTGAGGCTTCAGTGAAAAATGGCGTGTTGCGATTGGTGCTGCCCAAGATGGAAGAAGCCCAGACCCGCAAGATCAAGGTGAAAGCGAGCTAATTCAAGGAACAAATTTGGTCACATCGTGATTCGAATATGATTTTGGAAGGAGGTGAATAACGATGGCTAGCAGAAGCTTAATTCCATGGAGACGCAAAGACTCCGCCTTAGAAGTCCGGCGCGAACGGGATCCGTTCTTGAGCCCCTACGATATGATGGATCGCATGATCGACTCATTCTTTGAGAGACCGTTTGGTCCGCGCAGCTTGCAACTCTTTGATGATGAAGACCTGTTCTTCCCAAAGGTTGATGTATACGAGACCGAGAAAGACATCATTATCAGCGCCGAGCTGCCGGGAATGGAAGAGAAGGACATCGATATTTCGTTGAGCGGCAATGCCCTGACCATCAGCGGCAAGAAAGAAAGCGAAGAAGTCGAAAAGGGCAAATCCTTCTACCGGCGCGAACGCTCCTACGGCTCATTCCGACGCAGCATCGAGTTGCCCGGCGAGGTCAAGGAAGACCAGATCGAAGCGGTGTACGAGAAGGGTATCCTCAAGGTAACCGTTCCCAAGCCAGACGAGATCATCACAAAACGAATCAAGATCAAAAAAGGCTGATCGAAAAACGGATTTTTAGGAAAGAAAATACACAAAGCCACGGGGTGGGGTTGTCAGAAAAACAACCCGTAATTCCTCAAAATAAAAGTTGCCGGACAATTTTCCATAAGACGACGATCTGATACTCAATGCGGTTACGCAGTGTAACCGCATTGAGTTTTAACGGTTGTTGCAACAAATCCGTCCAGGATACCTTCCTACGCTTGTTTCTCTGCATTGCGATTCCTTGACCTGGTTCTCTCCACCTGTTCTTGTTTACTTCATTGATTCAACATGTGCCCCTTGCAGATTATGTTTTTTGGCTTTTGGGTAGGCAGTCTGTACATGCAGATTGCTGCCTGCCTGAGTTCACCAAGGGTATCCTATTGGGGTTTAAGTAAGTTCGCATGAGACAATGCGCAATGACAATGCGATTACTACGTTATAATTTTCATTAACCGGATCAAATAGCGCATCCACCCATCACCATTTTTCGTGTCCATCAATCTGGCTATCTGGTTGAAGATATCGCTTCGTAACCCATCTATTTATGTTAGTTTTTTTCTCCGTTACCATGCCTGATATGCGTATTGACATGAAACCGTAAATTGGGGAATTGAAATGGCTTCTCCCTTTTTGCTATCCAAATTCCAACATCCTCGACTTCGCCTCAATCCTGTAACCCGGTCCCGGTTAATCGAACGGCTCAATGAGGGGTTATGCCAGAATAGAAAACTGACCCTCATCACAGCACCGGCAGGTTTCGGAAAAACCACTCTGGTAACGGAGTGGCTGAAGCAGCTCAATCAACCCTTCGCGTGGATTAGCCTGGATGAGGAGGATAACGATCCGGTGCGTTTTCTGGCATTGGTGGCAACTGCTTTGCAGACCATTGATGAAAGCATCGGCTATTCCATCCTAAGTATTTTGCAATCCAGACAATTCACCTCGCCGCAACCAATCTTAACTGCTGATAGCGAGACCTTCAGCTTCAATTCCATCATCACTGCGTTGATCAATGATCTAACCAAAACACCAACGCCTGTGGGGCTCATTCTGGATGACTACCACCTGATCAGTCATCCGACAATTCATCTGATATTGCAATTCTTGCTGGAACACCAACCGCTCAATCTCCATCTGGTGGTGATCACACGTGAGGATCCGCCTTTCCCATTACCTCGTATGCGCGTCCGTTCTGAATTGACCGAGATCCGAGAGCACGACCTGCGCTTTACGAAAGATGAAGCTGCGGCATTCTTAACCAAGACAATGGGGTTGGACCTCTCGGACGAGGCAGTCACAACCCTGGATACTCGCACTGAAGGTTGGATCGCCGGTTTACAGATGGCAGCGCTGTCTCTGGAAGGACAGAACGCAGTCCGGATCGCGGATCTTATCGAAACATTCAGTGGGACACATCATTATGTAATCGATTTTCTGGCGGAAGAAGTCCTCCACCACCAGCCCCAAAACATTCAGCAATTTATGCTCCAAACAGCAATTCTTGACCAAATGTGCCCATCTTTATGTGATGCCGTCACAGAAAGTGATAACAGCCAGGCGACCCTTTTCATGTTGGAGCGCAATAACCTGTTTTTGATCGCGTTGGATGACCAGTCAAATTGGTATCGTTACCATCATCTTTTCAGGGATTTTCTCCGGACACAATTGCAACCATACCAGCAGTCTCACCTTCATCAAAAAGCTTCTGCGTGGTATGAAGCCCACGGTCTACTCCATAAGGCAGTAGAACATACCCTGGCATCAGGGGACATGGATGAGTATGCCCGTGTGATAGGAATCGCGTCAAGGCACGTATTCCTGGAGGGACACCTGACTACCATGCTGAAATGGATCGATTCTCTACCAGCAGAGCGTGTACGCGCCAGCAGAGAATTGATATCTTACAAAGGTTGGGGGTTGGTCTTAATGGGAAAGCGGGAGGCTGCTGAGGCTTATGCTGAATGGGCAATGACCAGCCTGCTCGGTGATGAGACCCAGGCTCAATTGGGCATACCGCTTACGCTACAGGCTTACCTGGCAGTACAGCGGGGAGATAACGTCAGCGGAATGCAACTGGCTCAACAAGCGCTCGCCGTCTTAGACAAAACTGACCCTCTCTTGCGCACCTTTTATAACGGTGCTTTGCTCAGCCTCGGTCACGCTCAACGCGAGACTGGCAACACACAGGCAGCGATTGAAACATTCCGGCAGGCAATTTCCTGCGCTCATATCTATGGGTTTAACCTGACCAATATCGGCGCGCTGGAAGAGCTGTGTTTATTACTCCACATGCATGGCGAGAAAGAAGAAGCGGCAACCTTGTGCAGGCAAGCCATTGATCACTATGTGATAGAGGGCAGAGACAACATTCCGACGCTTGGAATAGCCTACATCATCCTGGCAATGATGTGTTATGAGAGTGATGAACTGATTGAAGCTTACAAGTATGTAACTCAGGGCTTGGAACTTTGCCAGAAATTGATGATGCCGATGGAAACACTGCGTGGTCAAATTCTGCTGGCGTTTCTATTACAGTCAATAGGAAAAGATCAAATGGCAGCAGCGACAATGAAGGAAGCCCGCCAGACCGTTTCACATTTAGGTTATCCGCGTTTCACGAAACTGTTAGAAGCAGCCACAGCTGATTTGTACTTGCAACAGGATCGCCTGGATCTGGCTGCCGAATGGGCAGAAAAGGCTCGTCCAACTCCAAATGAGGTGCTTTCTCCTGAACGGGAAGCAGAATACCGGATTTATACCCGTCTGCTTCTGAAACAAAAGCGCTTCGATGAAATGGAATCGACTCTGGCTCACCTGGCGCATTTGGCTCAAGAAAAAGAGGGCTACGGGGATTTGATTGAAGTTTATGTCCTGCAGACCCAGTTATTTAATGCGCAAGGACGCAAAGATGCAGCACGCGAAAAATTGGAAAAGGCGCTCCGCCTGGCTTCGCCGAGAGGGTATTATCGCGCCTTCCTCAATGCTGGCTGTTCGATCACCGGGCTGCTTCCCCCGCTTCAAGCTGTAGCGCCTGAAATGGTAAATCGTCTGCTTAAAAGCATTAACGCCGGTGCAGGTCAATGGGCAGAGCTAGCCTCTGCGCAGGTTGATTCGCTTAGCACGCGCGAACTGGAAGTCCTGCGTTTAATGGCAGGGGGTCTTTCAAACCGGGAAACCGCACAGGCGCTTTTTGTCACCGAAGACACCGTAAAAAAACATCTCAGCCACATCTATGAAAAGCTGGCTGTAAAAAACCGCACCCAGGCTGTCGCTCGTGCCAGGGAAATGGGCTTGCTGATCTAATTCGATTTCCACCTTAATTTCCACTTTCGGGGAATGACAATCATTCCCCTTTTTTGTATTCTACAAGTACTACTATGAATATAAAAACAGATATTGACCACGCCATCGAGGCGCATATGCAGGCACACCGCATCGTTGGGTTGGCTGCCTGCCGCCTGCAAAATAGCCAGATCGTTTGGGCTAACGGCTACGGTTGGGCAGACATCGCTAACCGCAAGCCCATGACCCCCGACGTAATCCAAAATATCGGCTCAATCTCCAAGACGTTTACCTGCACTGCTTTGATGCAATTGTGGGAACAGGGTAAGTTTCAACTCGACGATCACGTCAATGACTACCTGCCCTTCCAGGTGCATCACCCGCAGCATAAAACACCCATCACCTTCCGTCATTTACTCACCCACACCAGCGCCATCCAGGACAGTCCGGTTTACCACGCCAGTTATTCCATTGGAGACATCGTGATTGCCCTGGATGAATGGCTGCGGGAGTATCTAACACCAGCAGGCAGGAATTATGACGCTGAAGAGAATTTTTTACCCTATCCACCTGGCACAGGCTGGGCTTATTCTAACGTGGCTTATGGGCTATTGGGTTACCTGTGTGAGTGTCTGAGCGGAGAACCGCTCCATCAATATACTCGCCGCAAAATCTTCGCTCCATTGGGTATGCATCAAAGCGGCTGGTTGCTGAAAGATGTGGATGTAACGAACCACGCTGTGCCCTATGGGCTGCCTGAGCTGGCATCTATGTTCGGTGAGCTCTGTGCAGATACAACGGTGACAGAAGCGCATGAACCCATCCCGCTGAGGTTATATTCTTTCCCCAACTATCCCGATGGGCTGGTACGCACCAGCGCGCGCCAGCTGGCTAAATTTGGGGGAGTATTTGCTGCCATCGGCGAGCAGCAGGGTCACCCGCTGCTGAAATCCGCTACCGTTCAACGCTGCTTCTCCCAGGAATGGCTCGTCACAAACGATGTTGTGGAGAATGGCATCCAGGGTCTGACCTGGCGAAGCATCCCGCAACCGGATGGTTCAATCATTTGGGGACATGACGGCGGTGATCCGGGCATATCTACCCGACTGGCGGTGCGCCCGGAGGATGGCGCAGGCATCGTCATCCTCACCAACACCAACCATCCACCTGAGAGCATGGATACCCTCTCTGACATCCTGTGGAATATTAAACCCCAACCATATAGACCATGATGATGGGATCAAACTTGAAAATAGTTAAGGATTTGACTGCCTATTCAAAGAAAAAAACCCAATGAAACATGGAAAGTAACTGACACCTGACAGGAATCACCCCTCATATTTGATATGAACACTTTTTCGACAGAATTGCCATGTTATTACGAATTCAAAATCAAAGGCTATTTAAACGATTTTCGTTTTACGCAATACACGGATACGCAAATTTCCGAAATGACCAATGGTGTGACTCGATTGGTGGTTTACATAGAAGACCAGGCTGCTCTCTACGGGCTCTTAACCAGACTACGTGATTTAGGGGTGTTATTACTGTCTGTCAACCAAATACGAGAGGCAAATAGATCATGAAAACAGGAAAAGGCAATATTTTCGAGCAGATCGATGAAATCAGATGCGAGTGGAATGTACCAGGGCTTGCGTTGAGCGTGGTGCATAAAGGCAAGATGATTTTCTGTGAAGGGAGCGGTTTGCGAGATGTGGAACAGCAACTTCCAGTCACCCCGCACACCCGTTTTGCGATTGGATCAACAACAAAAGCATTCACCACCCTGGCGATGGGGATATTGGTCGATGAAGGGTGCATGAATTGGGACACTCCTGTGCGCCACTATTTTCCTGCTTTCAGATTATTCGATCCCATTGCCACTGAACTGATTACCCCGCGCGATCTGGTCACACACTGCTCCGGTTTACCCAGGCATGATAGCCTCTGGTATTTTGCGAATGTCAATCGCCAGGAATTGATCCGGCGGGTGCAGTATCTTGAACCTTCCTGGGGTTTTCGCCAGGTCTATCAATATAACAACTTGATGTTTGCGACTGCCGGTTACCTGATCGAGCAGATCACGGGTGGTACATGGGAAGAGTTCGTCACCTCACGAATCCTGCGCCCATTGAAAATGACAGATACGACTGCCGGGCTTTTCCGCGCCATAGATTATTCAGATTACGCCCTTCCTTATATGGAACAAAACTGCTCTGTGATAAATATTCCATTTTTTACGAAGGAAGCCATCGGTCCGGCAGGCTCAATCATGTCCAGCGCAAGTGATCTGGTGAAGTGGTTGCTGTTTCATCTCAATCAGGGTGAACATGAAGGGCAGCCGTTGGTCTCGAAGGAAAACCTGCAACAGATGCATTCCCCGCAAATGGTCATCCGGGACGTTGGGCAATTAAGTACGAGTGATCGGTTGGAGACATTTCCTGAGTTCGGTCCGAGTTTTTACGGGCTTGGCTGGAGGCTGAATACCTACCGGGGTCACAACATGATCCACCACACCGGGTCAATCGATGGATTTAATGCGCTGGTGGCTTTTTTACCTCAAGATGATATCGGTGTTGCGATTCTCACCAATTCGTACGATACGCTCTTGCCCTATCCGCTTGCTTTTTCGATTTGCGACCAACTGATGGAGATGGAACCCGTTCCCTGGTTCAAACGTGTGCGCCAGATAACCATTGAAGGTAAAACTGAGGTCAAGTTAGATACACCTGCTGTTCATGGCACCCAACCGTCACGCTCTTTACTTCAGGAATACACCGGCGATTATGAGCACCCTGCTTATGGCGTTTTCTCAGTCGTCTTCCAAAATGATCGCCTGCTGGCTCGCTTTGGTGAACAAACTTATCCATTGGAACATTATCACTATGACGTCTTTACCCTCACCTTCTCACCTCATCAAATACCGTTGCCAGTAAGTTTTGTGGGTAACTCAGCCGGGCGAATCGGCAGCCTTACGATTCCTTTGGAACCGGCTGTTAAAGAGATCGTTTTCACATGCAAAGGTTAATTAAGGACCAGATACAGGCGCAACCAGGCGCAGGTTGCAAGAAAGGAGCACATATAAGCCTATTGAACAAAATGACCTGGTCTTTATCTGCTTCCTTAACCAATAAATCAAGGAGAAAAGGAAATGAAACGTATTTGTCAATTTATCAGCG
>CAYRRA010000020.1:0-34400 GCA_964426355.1 uncultured Anaerolineaceae bacterium | reverse complement strand
CCTTTCTTCCTCCCACTCTATTATCCCTCCTTTCCCAACAAATTGAAACGCACCCTGTTTCTCTTCAGAAACTCTCAATACCAATTGGACAACATTTGTCCGCTTTATTACACATTTTTTCATTGGAAATTGCTCATCCTCTTTGACAAAATCATCAATTGTTCTTATTTTAACCTCTTGAGCTATTTTTTTCCAATAATCACTGAATTGAGAATATCTGGCTTCCGTTATTTCGGTCCTTATTTACCCTGACAGCTTGATTGATTATCCTCTCTGGTTTGTGTGAGTATTATCATCAAAACACATGACGTGTGGCGAGGAGACCAGATTTGAGCATCCCGTGTGTGTTTCAGTTCTGGTGCAAAAAGAGCTAACTATCATCCAATTATTCTCATTTATTCTTTAAGATTCTTTAATCTCCAATTAATCCTTACTGTGCATAATGATGGAAACAAGAAAATCATCGTTTTCTCCTTTTTTCTCGAAAAAACACCCCTTGGCAGGAGGGGTGTTTTTCCATTAACAACCCGCTGAGCGATGATGGGTAATATCAAGTAAAATAATACCTTATCAGGTTACCGATGATGGGAAAATTTGACTCAGGAGTGAAAAATGTGCGGCATCTTTGGCATTGTTAAGAAAGATGAGGAAATCCTTGGTGAGATTCTTACCGAAGCTGGACGCAGGTTGTCTTATCGCGGTTACGACTCTGTCGGGTGTGCGACAATTCATGGGGATGGAAAAATTGACCTGCGAAAAGACGCCGGAAAAGTGGATGAAGTAGCCGAGAAATACCGTTTCTCAGAGATGCGTGGGGAAAGGGGTATCATGCAACTCCGTTGGGCGACATTTGGCGCACCCTCGCTGGTCAATTCTCAACCACATCTGGATTCGGATGGGGATATGGTAGGCGCGCATAACGGTAACGTGGTGAATAATGCTGAACTGCGTGAGCAATTCATGGCGGAAGGGATGATTGTTCGGTCAACCAACGACGGTGAAAGCTGTGTTCATGCGGTTGAGCGGTTTATTGACCGCGGTTTTAGTACGGTCACTGCAATCTGCAAGGCACATGAAATCCTGGAAGGTGACTATTCCTTTGTGATTGGTCTGGTGCGTGAAGACTGTTTGCACGCCCTCAAAAAAGGCTCAGGGCTGGTTGTAGGGATTGCAGACGGGTTTACTTGTGTTTCTTCAGACCTTCCATCAATCCTGCCGATGACGCGAAAAATTATGCGGGTATACGACGGTGAAATTGTTACACTTTGGCATGATCGGGTTGAACTACACAATGTTCTGGACGGTAGCGTGATACAGCGTGAGCCAGAAATTATTGAGGAAAGTATGGAAGCCGCTCAAAAAGGCGGGTTTGCTCACTTTATGTTGAAAGAAATTAATGAACAACCGGTTGTGGCAAACGAACTTTTGCATCGTTTGGAAAAATCACAGGAAGTGGATGCAATCCTGAATGTGTTAAAAAAAGCGCGAAATATCTATTTCGTGGGATGTGGAACCAGTTTTCATGCTTGCATGTTGGGTTCGGTGTACTTCAATCGGCTGGCAGGTAGGGTAACCATCCCTGTATTGGCACCTCAATTTTCCGCACAGTATGGAAACTCACTGACTCATCAAGATGCTGCTTTTTTTGTCAGTCAGAGCGGGGAAACGAAAGATGTATTGAATGCAATCGAAATCGCAAAAAAGCGGGGGGTCGAAATTTTAGGATTGGCAAATGTCGTTGGCTCAACGTTGACGCGTGTTAGCTCTCATCATTTACCGCTCACATGTGGATATGAAATCAGTGTACCTGCCACGAAAACGTTTACCAATCAAGTCATCGCTTTTCTTTACCTGGCGTACCGAATGGCTGGAAAAGAAACGGATCCATTGTTCGATATTGCCTCTCTCATGCAGGAAACGATCCGTAAAATCGATCCCTTGTTGGATGAAATGGTTCCAGAACTGGCGAAATGGGGTGATTATTATTGTCTCGGTTACGGTCATACCTATTCAATAGCATTGGAAGGCGCGTTAAAAATAAAAGAGATTACCTATGCCCATTGCGAAGGAATGCTGTCGACAGAATTTAAACACGGACCACTTTCGGCAATCAGAGACGGGTATCCGGTATTGTTTGTGGCAGGGAAAGAGGATGTTCCGTTAATTGTTAGCGGCATTAACGAGGTAACCTGTCGGGGAGGGCACGCAATTGTTTTTGGTGAAAAAGATAGCCGGCTCAATGCGAATGCACAGACAGTTATTGAATTGCCCGAATCGTCCGCAGAGATTAATGCATTACTATCAGTGCTGCCGTTGCAGCTACTTTCCTATAAAATTAGCCTGGAACTGGGATTTGATCCTGATTTTCCACGCAATTTGAGCAAGACACTCACTGTTGACTGATTTGAAGTGCAGCATAATGGCATAAAGCAGGTTAATGTACTGCGACAAAGAAGAAGTTTATGGATTGGAGGTTCAAAGAAAATGCATTTGTATATTATTCGGCATGCACAGTCACGGAATAATGCTTCCTGGTTAGCGACCGGGTCAAGCCGATACCGTGATTCGGATCCCGAGTTGACTGAAGTGGGTTTGCAGCAACGAGAATATCTGGCGAAGTTTCTCAAAGGGATGCAGGTGCAATTCGATGCATTGGGGAGAGACCCACACAATTTAACGGGTTTTAAGATTACACATCTGTACTGCAGCCTGATGGTCAGGTCGATCCAAACGGCATTGCCGGTTTCAAAAGCACTGGGGATACCCCTGGTTGCCTGGCGGGATATTCATGAAACAGGTGGGATTGTTTCAGGGGATGGGGAAAACGAGCCTTATGTTGGCTTGCCTGGCAAACCACGCTCCTTTTTTTCAGAGCACTACCCGGAACTGATTATTCCAGATGAATTTGGCGAAGAGGGTTGGTGGAACCGCCCCTTTGAAGAAATCGAGGAAAGAAGAGAACGCGCAAAAAGAGTGGTTACGCGATTGTTTGAAGAACACGGCGGGACAGAGGATGGTGTTGCGATTATCACACATGGCGCGTTTACTAATTTCTTTATACGAGAGATTATCAAGCTGGAAGAGCGTACAGTCTGGTTCGCAATGAGCAATACGGCGGTGACTCGTATCGATTTTCAAAAGGATCAATGGGGTAATATGGAATGGATGCCTGTAATTGATTACACAAATCGTTTGGATTTTCTACCAGGGCACCTGGTTACACCTTGAGGAGAGTATTCTTTTTCGGTTAACTTGTGATGCAAATGAAAAGAGGCTGCGGACATACATAAAACATGTCATGTCCGCAGCCTCTTTTGTGATTAATTGAGTTTAGTCTTCTTCAAAGTCTTCATCATCGTCATACCCGTGAACATGCCCGTGTTCCAGCTCTTCAGCCGTAGCAGTTCGCAGGTCAACGACTTCGACATCGAAATGAAGCTCTTTTCCGGCAAGCGGGTCGTTGAAATCAAGTTTTACAGTGTCTTTTCCAACCGAGACAATCACTGCGTACAAGGTTTCGCCGTCCTGATCTTTCATTTCCAGTTCAATACCTGGTTCAAGCGGGATTTCTTCTGGAAATTCATCTCTGGGTATATCGCTAATGGCATCTGGATCAATTTCGCCATATCCGTCTTCTGGGGAAACGACAACGGATTTACGCTCACCCTTGCGCATACCATATAATGCCCGTTCTAATCCAGGGATGATTTGCTCTTGTCCCTGGATGAATTGAATGGGTTCATCTTCGGATGAATCGACTAATTCACCGTCTACTGTGAGATCGTACTTCAAGGTGACCACAAGCTGGTCTTCAACTACTTCGTGCTTTTTTTCTTCTGTCATTGTTATCCTTTTTATTCAGGCTTCAATCGGTGCCTAAACCGACGCCAAACTGGCGATAATTTTCAACGGTCTCTTGGGGAAAGGTGCCATTAGCCCATTCTTCAGCGACCGAAGTGATGACATCAATAGCGTATTGCATCTCAGCTTCATTGATGATGAGAGGTGGGTGAAGTCTCATCACCTCATTTTTCGAGCCGAAATAGCCGGGGTAAATCCCCATTTCCACGCACCTGAAGGCGAATAACCCGCCGAGTGGTGTGTTGGTGCTATCGTCGTTGACTTCAAACCCAATGTGCAGCCCTCTGCCGCGAACTTCTTTTGCAAAGGGATAGCGATCGACCAGTTTTTGCAGCCCTGCTTTTAACTGCTCGCCCCGCTCTTTGGCGTTTTGGATCAAATTCTCGTTTTCAATAATTTCAAAAACCTTATTGCCTACAGCAGCTGAAGGTGGATGACCAGAATATGTGAAGAGGTGTTGTGCTTTATCCAATGTTTGTGCCATTTCTGCGTTGGCTATACAGGCACCCATAGGAATATACCCTGATGTAATGGCTTTGCCTGCGCACAAGATGTCGGGAACCACATCATAAGTCTGGCATTCCCACCACTGTCCACTACGCCCGACGCCGGATTGAACTTCGTCAATGATGAAAACAGAACCGTATTGATGCACCAGTTCTCCGAGCTGACGATGAAAGTCTGGCGGTGGCACTACGTTTCCACCATCACCCTGGATGCATTCGGTTATGAGTGCAGCAACATCACCTTTTTTGAGGAGGGTTTCAATCTCTGAGAGGGTGCGTTCTGCTTGTTCTGGGGTACGGGGAAAATCGCACATCACAAAGGCATCACTGATAAAAAGCCCTTTTTGTAAGCCGGAGAAACCATTTGCCGAAAGAGAAAAACCTGTCGAACCATGATAACCGCCGCGGAAGGAAATGATTTTTGGGCGGTCGGTAAACCTCCGCGCGATTTTGATGGCTGCATCAACACCATCGGAGCCAGAAAGACCAAAGAGGACTCTTTTTTCATATTTACCAGGAGTAACCTGAATCAGCTTGTTCGCGAACTCAATGGCTTCCTCGTTGGGTGAATAGGGAAAGCAAGAATGTTGGATTTTTTGAGCAGTCTTCGCATAGACGTCTATTATTTCCTGGCGTCCATAACCCACGCTCACCGCCGATGCTCCAGCCAGAAAATCTAAAAATGTGTTTCCGTCTGCATCGGTCAGGTAAATTCCGTTCCCCGTGGTAACAGTGATGCCAAATAAACCGGCATACTGTGCCTTGGCAATCACTTCCATCGCACGAGAGACCATTTGCTGCGATTTGGGTCCGGGTATTTTTGTTTGAACATGAACTGGTATCATTTCTTTCCTCTTGTTTGTAGAAGATGATTATATCTTACTACAAAGACGCCAACTTAGGCAAAAATGCCCAAATTTCAAATATTTTGTTCAACATTTGCCAATGAGCGATTGGACAAATGTTGAGTTGTCAACAATTTCAAAACTATATACAATACAAGCAATGAGTGATCGAGAAATAATTAGTCCATACGAGCTCGCGCATGATAATGTGAGTGCGGCATTCCTTGCTTCCCCATTCGATTGGGAGGTTTTTATTTCCTCTGACGGAGATATTCGTCATATCTCTCCAGAAGTTGAAAAATTCATTGGCTATTCATCCAATGAATTTTATTCACGAAATGAATTACTGGTTGAAATCCTTCATCCTGACGATCAGGATTATTTTCAAACACATCTTAAAGGGGATCAGAAATATTTACTGTGTTCTTCTTCAGAATTTTGCCTCATTCACAAAGACGGGACAAAATTGTATGTCGATTACACTTGTTCGCCTGTGCGGAACGAAGAGGAAACATTCCTGGGGCGTTGGGCAAAATACCGGGTACTGAACGAGAGTGAAAGAATCACCCACTATAACTGGAAATCCATTGAGGTATGGAACACCATCATTGAACAGTTGCCGGATATCATTACGATAATTGACCAGCGCGGTCGGATTATTTTCACAAACAGTAAACCTGTCAATCCCTCAGTACAGTCTAACTCAATTGGCAAGTGTGTCTATGAATATATTGTTCCTGACCAAAGGCATATTGCTCAAAAAACAATACAGAAAGTGGTCGAAACTGGAAAAAGTGATCACTATGAAATTGCCTCGATTCGTTCTGGGAAGAAGTATTGGTATATGACCCGTGTGGGTTTGGTAAAGCAGGAAAATCATGAGCCAATGATTGCTCTAGTCATCCGAGATATCACTGAACGAAAATCAGCCGAAGAAGCGATCAACCGGTTGAATGAAGAATTGGAACACCGGGTTGAAGAACGCACCGGTGAGTTACAACGCAGTAAACGCTTCTTACAACAGCGCGCATATTACCTGGAACATTCAGAAAGAATAAATGCCCTGTTGAGACAATCTGAAAACCGCAAAGAAGTATTGGATATCATCGTTAATTTTGGAATGGCGGCATTAAAAGCAGATTTAGCGGGGGTTTTTCTGCAACGAAATGGTATCCTTGAACTGGCTACCACCAACGGTTTGAGCGTTTCCCCTCCGGCTAATTTGTCATTGGATGAAAACAATCTGGTTTATCACCTGGTTTATGATAAACAAACAGTTACTTTCCTACCTTCATTGGAAGAAGATGGGAGTGATGGGCTGTGCAGTTTTTGTAATTTTCTTCATCATTCTGGCATGTATTCATTGGCTGTTGCGCCATTACGAACAACCAATGCTCTGCTGGGTTTTTTGTATCTGGCTTATGTTGAACCGCGGAAATTTTCCGCAGACGATCGTCAAATTTTAAGCGTTGTCGCTGAATCGGGAGGCAACACGCTGCACCGCATTCATGTTATGGAACGCCTGGAAGAACACATCGCCAATCGCGAGAAGGACCTTTCAGTGCTATATGACCTGATGGCAATCACCAGTGAAACCGTGGAGTTGAAGGAAATGCTTGAACTTTCACTGGTTACCATCCTCAGCGTCATCCCATGTTCAATGGGTATGATCCACCTGAAAAGCGAAAATGGTCAAATGCTGCAACTTGCGGTGAAAGTTGGGGTATCACCTGAACTGGTCAATTGGTTTGATGCTTCATTTGTGCCAGCCAAAATGGCTTCTGAAGAACGAAGGCAAGATTCCTCACTATTCAGAATGTCCATCGATGAAAAAGACCTGCCCAATCGAACCGGGGGTCAAAACATGGTTTTCTATGCCGCTGACTTGCGTGTACAGGAAAAAAACTACGGCACATTAAGTATTTTCATCCCTGGCAATTGTCTTATTACAGAAGCGAATGAGAATCTAATCCATAGAACTGCCCACCTTTTGGGTATTGCGGTGGAAAGCACAATGCTTCGACAGAAAAATCAGGAGACCCTGATTATCGAAGAGAGACAGCGACTTGCCAGGAATATGCATGATTCTGTAACTCAATATTTGTACGGATTGGTGCTTTCAGCCGATGTGAGTCATAAACGGGTAGAACGGGGAGACTTCTCAAAACTGAAGCTAGATCTGGAAGAGATTGGAGAAACAGCATTACAGGCTTTGCGTGAAATGAGGTTGCTGTTGTTTGAACTAAAACCTCTTGCGCTGGAAAGCGAAGGTTTGGTAAAAGCGTTAAATTTACGACTTGAAGCTGTTGAACAGCGTGCTGGAATTCACAGCGATTTCCAGGTGCAAGGCGAGAAGTATTTACCCCCATACCTTGAAAGTGAGATTTACCGCATTACCACCGAAGCACTCAACAACTCGATTAAACACGCGGCACCCGACCATGTGGTGATTAGACTGAAAGCCACACCGAATTTGGTGAAGTTAACCATCGAAGACGATGGTAAGGGGTTTGATTTAGACAATGTGGGTGTGGCAGGAATCGGCTTGGTAAGCATGCGGGAACGCGCCAATTCTATTGGGGGAGAATTATCTATCAGGTCTAAACCAGGGAAAGGAACTCACATCATCCTTACCGTTGTTCCTCATAAACGAGAGGTATAAATTGGAAACGAAAACGTTAATTCGTGTACTGGTTGTAGATGATCATCCGATTGTTCGGCGTGGTCTGGCAAATGAGATCGATCTTTCAGCCGATATGCAGGTGATCGGTGAAGGGGAAAACGGTCTTCAGGCTGTTCTGCGTGCGAAAGAATTGAAACCCGATGTAATATTGATGGATATCGTCATGCCCGAAATGGATGGGATCGAAGCCACGAAAGAAATTCTGAAAGATAATCCATCCGCTCGTATCCTCGTTTTGACCAGTTTTACTGAAGAAGAAAAGGTCAACGCTGCCATCAAAGCTGGAGCCCTGGGGTATATCTTGAAAGACCGGCATCCGGAGGAAGTGTTAGTCGCTCTACGAGAAGTGAGCAAAGGAAATCCTTTTCTCTCGCCACAAATCACCCGAAAACTTTTTCATAGCTTGAGTAAAGACGAGCCAGAACCGACTGATCCATTGACTGACCGTGAAAAAGAGGTTCTACAATGGGTAGCGCTTGGAACCCCTAACAAACAAATCGCGCTGAAGATTGGATTAAGTGAATCGACCATCCGTGCACACGTCTCGAATATCTTGGGAAAATTGAACCTGGAAAATCGATCACAGCTTGTCCTGTATGCTGTTCGGAATGAGTTGGTTGACCTGGACTCGCCAACTGATTAATTTTCAATCTCAGCGTTTGTTTAATTGATCTTACGCAAATGCGTAATAGTCTGTTCGCTAAAAGGAAGGGGGAGTCGTAGCTTTCTCTCTGATGTCAGCCGAAACTTGATTTGCTAGAATGATGGGAGGTATAGTGTTTTTCCCACTATACAAAATATTACCCCTAGACAGAAGGAGAATAGTATGGCGAAGAAATCATTAGTAAACGAGTCACGCCGAAATTTCTTGAAGAGAACAGCTTTGGCTGGTGCTGGAATGGCAGTTGTTGTCTCAGGTTGTGCGCCTAAAACAGAAGCCGCTGGTTCCAACCTTGAATGGGCAAAGGAAGCTGATATTGTTGTAGTTGGGTCTGGAACGGTTGCAGTGGCAGCTTTAACAGCAGCAAAAGAAGGCGCCAAGGTCATTGTTTTGGAGAAAAATATCGCGTTTGGCGGTACAACAGCTTTATCGGGCGGTGGTTTTTGGGTTCCGAACAACCATGCGATGAAAGCAAAAGGCATTGAAGACAGTCGCGAAGGTGCAATCAAATATATGAAACGTGTAACAGAAAACCAGTCTACCGACGAACTCATCGAGATTTACGTGGATGCATCCCCGGAAATGACAAAATACCTGGAAGATTCCTTCAACTGGACCTTCGATACGGGCTCAACCCCTGCGTATGCTGATTATTATGTGGGTGAAGGCTCAGTTCCATACGGACGAACCCTGTATATGTATAAAGATGGCAGCCAGGTGGGTGCGGGTGTGATGTATCAGGAATATAAAGCTGCACTTGAATCTTTAGGTGTGGAAATCCTGATGGAAACCGCTGGCAAGAAATTAGTCACCAACGAAGCCGGCGAGGTGATTGGTATCATCGCAGAAGCAAATGGTGCGGAAATTGCGATAAAAGCAAATAAAGCGGTTATCCTGGGAACCGGTGGTTTTGATTTCAACAAAGAATGGACTCAACATTTCCTGCGCGGTCCAATCTTTTTCTCCAATGCCGTGCAGACCAATACCGGCGATGGACATATCATGGGGATGGAGCTGGGCGCATCCTTGCGCAACATGAACGAAAGCTGGGGTTTGCCCGGTTTTGTTATGGATGCGGAGAAATTATTGGGTGAGGTGGACTGGCAGATGTATCGTGGGAAACCCGGTGCAATTGTTGTTAATAAACACGGTGAGCGAATCGGTAACGAAGCCTGTCCTTACGAACAGTTCCAACGTGCTTTTTATTTTTATGATACCGGTCGCTTCGAGTGGAGAAACATTCCTTCGTATTTCATCGTGGATAGCTCCTACACTGAATATTACTTCCTACCCGGTTCTGGTTACCAGGTGGGTGTGATCCCCGATTGGTTTGTTAAAGCGGATACCCTGGAAGAACTTGCTGAAAAATTAGGCATCGATTACACAGGTTTACAGGCGACTTTGGATGTATTTAATCCTAACGCTCTCGAAGGTATTGATCCTGTCTGGCATCGCGGTGAAAACCCGTTTGACCTCAATACTGCTGGAGATTACATGGGACGCACCGACCTAAAGAATGTCTGCCTTGCGCCGATCGAGAAAGGTCCATTCTACGGGGCTCCATACTATCCCGGTACCTGTGGTACAAACGGTGGTCTGCAAATTAACAAAAACGGACAGGTTTTGCATCTCTCCGGTCAGCCTATTCCTCGTCTATATGCAGTAGGTAACACTTCCGGTAGTGTGATGGGTGCTGCCTATCCAGGTGGTGGAGCTACCCTGGGAGCTGGTTTCACATTCGGTTACCTGGCTGCAAAACACGCTATCGAATTGGGACCGATAGCATAACAAACAAATTTTAGCGAAAGCGATATGATATCGAAGGGCGAAAGTGAAAATTTTCGCTCTTCTTTTTATTCTATATATTTCGCTTCACTATTAAGTGGTATCCTGATAAAAATCATCTGGAAACGGTCTGTATGTTGACCTTTATCAGGTAGAATAAGGGTTGTGCAGGCAGGTTGCTCATCTTTCCATATAGTTTATCTACGAACAGGAGAATATTATGGTCGACTTAGTCATCAAAGGGGCTGCAATCATCGATGGAAGTGGAAAAAGGGAACCAATAAAGGCTGACATATTGGTTGAAGGTGACCGCATTGAAGATATCGGCAATTTCAATGAGGTTGAGGCAAATATTGTGATCGATGCTGAGGGAAAGACAGTCTCACCCGGTTTTATTGATATGCACTCTCACGCAGATATGACCCTACCGTTTGCTCCTTATGCTGAAAGCCTGGTTCATATGGGCGTGACCACGGTAGTTACTGGGCAATGTGGGATTTCTCCTGCGCCGATTTCGCCAGAATACCGGCAGGTTTTCATAGAAAGTTTTGGGACTACGGGTAAATCGTTCAACTGGGATTTAATCCATTCCTTTGGAAGTTTCCTGGATCTCATTGAGAAGCAAGGAATTTCAGTTAACATGGAACCGCTTGTGGGGCATGGCACTATTCGTACAGCCGTGATGGGTTTCAGTGATCAAAAACCAACTCAGGATCAACTTAACGCCATGCAAAGATATGTCGAACAAGCCATGGAGGAAGGGGCAATTGGCATCTCAACTGGTTTAATTTACCCACCAGGAATTTATTCGGATACGGATGAGCTAATCGAGGTAACACGTCCGGTTGGCAAAAGAGGTGGGATTTATTTTAGCCATGTTCGCGATGAAAGTGAGCATTTGCTCGATTCGATCGAAGAAGAGCTAAAAATCTCACATGCTACTGGTGCCGCAATTCAGCATAGCCACTATAAAGCTTCGGGTGAAGCAAATTGGAGCCTGGCTGAGAAAGGGCTTGAAGCCATCTCAAAAGCGAGAGCGAATGGCGTAGACATGACGATTGATATGTATCCGTACATTGCTTCTTCAAACAGCCTGATCGATTCTTTACCCGATTGGTCTCGCGTAGGAGGGTTATCGAAAACAATAGAACGATTAAAAGATCCAGCAGAACGAAAGCGAATGCGAAATGACATGGGCGTTGTGCGCTGGGAAAAGAACCTGATTTCAGGGTCACCCAAAGTTGAGCATGTCGGGCGTTATGTCGCTGACCTGGCGGCTGAAGCAGGTAAAGACCCCTATGAGTGGGTTTTCGATGTACTGATTGAGACACACGGTGATGTTGCGAGGATTGCATTTGGAATGTCTGAGGAAAATGTTCGAATGCAGATTCAGCATGAACTCATGATGATTGGGACAGATGGGTATAGTATCCCGTTGGAAGGGTTGAAAGGTGAAGCAGCTCCTCACCCCCGCAGTTTCGGGACTTTTGCTCGCGTTCTGGGGAAATATGCCAGGGAAGAAAAAATCCTTTCGCTTGAACAGGCGATATGGAAAATGACAGGTTTTCCTGCTCAAAAACTGGGATTAGGCGATCGTGGTTTGATTTTAAAAGGGAATAAAGCAGACCTGGTCGTTTTTGATCAGGATACGATTATCGACAAAGCGACTTTTGTTCAACCATTACAGTACGCTCAGGGTGTTGAACAGGTATTGGTTAACGGTCAATTGGTGCTTCGGGATGGAAAACATACTCATGCCCTTGCTGGAAAAATTCTAAGCAGGTAAAAATAGACACATAAGGAGTTTGAAATGGCGGATATTATTTTTCGAAATGGAAAGATAATCGATGGCAGCGGGAAGCCAATGGCTGCCGGCGATGTGGCTGTTCAAGATGATCAAATCATCGCAATCGGTGACCTGGGCGGCATGGAAGCGAAAGAAGTGGTCGATATTACGGGCAGAGTGATTACTCCAGGTTTTATCGATATGCATTCTCATGCAGATATGAGCCTGCCTGTTGCTCCCGAGGCAGAGAGCCTGGTGCATCAGGGCATTACAACCGTGGTGACCGGTCATTGTGGCTCCTCGCCCGCGCCACTGACCGAAATGAACATGGAGGAAACAATTGCCCAGCTTGATGCTGAAATATTTAAACTCCCATGGGAACGGTTTAAGACATTTGGCGGTTTTCTAGAATACATGCAAGAAATTGGCATGAGCGTTAACATGACACCCATTGTTGGTCAGGGACTGGTCCGGTCTGCTGTGATGGGTTACAAAGCTGGCAGACCCACTGAAGAGCAGATGGAGAAAATGCAACGCCTGGTGGAAGAGGCTATGGATGAAGGTGCGATTGGCATTTCCACCGGGTTAATTTATCCTCCAGGTTCGTACGCTTCGACCGAAGAATTGATCGAGGTGACTAAGTCGGTGGGTGAACGCGGTGGCATCTATTTCAGCCATATCCGCGGTGAAGGCGACACTTTGTTGGAAGCAACTCGCGAGGAAATTGAAATCGGTCGTAAGACCGGGGCTGCAATCCATCACAGCCACTTCAAAGCTGCGGGTCGCGACAATTGGAAGCTGGCAATCCCCGCGCTGGAGCTGATTGACCAGGCGGTGGCAGAGGGTTTGGATATGACGGCTGATATGTATCCTTACACAGCCGGAAGCACCAGCCTGGTGGCTATTCTTCCCGAGTGGGCGCAAGAAGGCGGGTTCGCAGAAATCACAAAACGTTTGACTGATAAAGAAACCCGTCAGAAAATGACGCACTCCATGAAAACGGAGGGTTTCTTTAAAGTAGCTGAATGGGATAAGGTATTGATCCCCGAATCAACCAACCCGGCTTATGTGGGTAAATACATACAAGAACTGGCAGATTCTGCCAGGATGACCCCCCATGAATGGATTTTCGACGCACTTTTAGAGACGCAAGGGCAGATTGGCATGATTTTGTTTATGATGTCCGAAGAAAATGTAAAAATGCAGCTAACCCATTCTTCGATGATGATTGGTACGGATGGGGTCGGTTTGCCATTTGAGGGACCATTATCCCAGGGATCGCCTCACCCGCGTAATTTTGGCACATTCCCGCGTGTCTTGGGTAAATACTCCCGTGATGAAAAAGTGCTGAGTTTGGAAGATGCCGTGCGCAGGATGACGGGTTTCCCTGCTCAGAAGCTTCGCTTTACGGACAGGGGTTTGGTTGCGAAAGGATATAAAGCAGACCTGGTCATTTTTGATCCTTTGACCGTTCTGGATAAATCCGATTTTATTAATCCCCTTCAAAAGCCAGTTGGTATTGACTATGTGCTAGTTAACGGCAAATTTGTTCTCAAGTCAGGGGAACATACATATAACCGTCCTGGTGTGATTACCACGCGTACGAAATGATACCGGACCAGGGCAGATCAGGCGAATTATAGAAATACTGGAGGAAGTATGAAATACACATTAGTTCGGAATGGTACATTAATTGACGGAACAGGTGCCATGCCGGTAAAAGGTGCAGCGGTTTTACTTGAAGGAAACAAGATCGTTGAGATTTCATCTGAAGTAAAGATGAAACTGCCAGAGGGAGATGTGACAGAAGTGGATGCAAAAGGTGGCACCATCCTGCCTGGCTTTATCGATTGCCACGTGCATTTGATGATGGAAAAATTCGATATGCAGGCAGTGGTTAATACACCTTTTTCCTATAATTTCTACAAAGCAATCGAATATTTCAAAAAGACCCTTATGGCAGGGGTTACCAGCGTACGAGATGCAGGCGGGTTGGATTTGGGCGGAAAAAAGGCAATTGAAGATGGATTGGTGCCCGGACCTCGTACGAAAATCAGCGTGAATGCCCTTTCGATTACCGGCGGGCATGGTGATGGGTGGATGCCATCCGGTTTTGCACTTGATGCTGGCGGATATCCCGGTATGCCAGAATGTATCTGCGATGGTGTTGAGGAAGTACGGAAGAAAGTACGTGAAATGTTGCGCGCCGGAGCCGAGATTATCAAAATTTCATCGACAGGCGGGGTACTTAGCCCGACCGATCGACCTGAGTTTACTCAATTCTCTCCTGAAGAACTGGCTGTCATCGTTCAGGAAGCGCATTTTCACGGTGGCGTGAAAGTGATGTCGCATGCTCAGGGAAGTGAAGGAGTGAGACAGGCAATCCTGGCTGGGATTTACTCGATTGAGCACGGCATCTTTCTGACCGACGAGATTATTCAGATGATGCTGGAACGAGGCACCTATCTGATTCCGACACTTTTTGCACCTGTGTCGATTATTGAAGACCCTGTGATGAAAGAAAAACTTCCACCGTTTATGTTCCAGAAAGCAGCCGATGTGGCGGATATCCATAAAGAAAATATCGCAAAGGCATATCGTGCAGGCGTGAAAATTGCTATGGGCACAGATTCGGGTGTGATGGAACATGGCAGAAATTTACGCGAGTTGAGCTTGCTTTGTGAAATTGGCATGACCCCGATGGAATCAATTCTTGCATCCACCAAAGTCGCTGCAGAGTGCCTGGAATGGCAGGACCGTGTGGGCACGATTGAGAAAGGTAAACTGGCTGATATCGTGATTGCCAAAGAAAACCCCCTGGACGATATCAATTCACTCCAAAAAGGCGAAAACATCCAGGTGGTCATTAAAGACGGAAAGACTGTGAAGGATATTCGGTAGTATAAATTTTCAAGTTGCCATGAGGCTATCTTAAAAAAAATAAAATAGCTTCTGCGAGCAAGAAAAACCAAAGAGGTTGCCTTTTTAGACAGCCTCTTTTTTTGTGGTGATGAGAAATCTTCTGATTTTGGGCAGCCAATACTTCTCTACTTTTATCTTTTTGAGGATATTCAATCTCAGATCTGTCAGGTAAGGAAAAATGTCATCCTGTGACAAATCAAAAATCAGATTATAATCGTTTTGCTGTTTACATCAGACTAATGCAAGGCGTTCGTACATGAGCGAAGAAGATTCGACATTAATGGGAATTTGGGACCACATTGCTGAACTGCGTATACGAATTTTACGCTCTGTGGTCGCACTGATCATCACAACAATCATCAGTTTTATCTTTACCGAACAAATCATTCGGTTTCTGGCTATCCCGATAGGTGGTTTGGAAAAACTCATTTCTATCGAAATGACCGAAAACGTTGGCGTTTTCATGCGTGTTTCATTATTGAGCGGTTTCATTTTTTCCATCCCCTTTATTGTTTGGCAAATACTTGGTTTCATCACGCCTGGGCTGACGCCAAACGAACGCAAGTGGATATACCTGGCAATCCCTGCTGCAACCATTCTTTTTCTGTCTGGCGTTGCCTTTGCCAATTTTGTTATGCTCCCTACGGCTATTCCTTTCCTGGTGAGCTTCTTAGGCACACCCACAACGCCACGTCTGACAAATTACATCAACTTTATTACGAACCTATTATTTTGGATAGGTTTGAGTTTTGAGGCACCGCTGCTCATCTTTATCCTTGCAAAGCTAGGCGTTGTCAATGCAAAGGGATTGCTCAAGCAGTGGCGCATTGCGATTGTGGTGTGTTCAATTCTGGCTGCCGTCATCAGCCCAACAGTTGATCCTGTCAATATGGGTCTGGTTATGATACCTTTGATTGTCCTCTACTTCGTGAGCATTCTATTTGCAGTATTTGCTCAAAAAAAGGGAAAAACCGACTATAATGATGAGGAAGAATCGGATATCGATATTGATGACGATTCAGACAGTGAACTAGAAAATGCAAAATAGGAGTAAAAAATGCCATTTAGATTAGGTTGGCCCGAGTTATTAATCATTTTGTTGATCCTCTTGGTTTTATTTGGCGGGCGGCTAACAAAAGTCGCTGGTGATTTAGCCAAAGGGATTAAAATCTTCCGAAAAAATCTCTCTGATGAGGACGAGAAAAAAGCTGCTGAAAAAGCGCAAGATGCTGAAGAAGAAGAATAGGCTTGCGCTTTCATCCACAGGTTTAACAAGAATTGTAATTTATGGAAATTTTTAACATTGGTCCATTAGAACTGCTGTTTATCCTTGTGATTGCCCTAATTATTTTGGGTCCTGAGGATATGGTAAAAACAGGTAAACAGTTGAGCATTTGGATAAAGAAAGTCATTCGCTCACCGTTTTGGAGTTCACTTGTGGATACAACCCAGGAAATCAAGAAATTTCCAAAGAAATTCATCGAAGATACTGGCTTGGATGAAGACTTCAAAGAGATATCGAAAGTAAAAAAATCGATATCAACGAAAGAGATTCTTCCAAAAGGTCTTGCGGTTGATTTGGCTGGAGAAAGTAAAAAGAAAACACAAGCACAACCCATTCCGCCGCAAAAGGACACCCCTGATCTTTCTCCTCAAGACAATCCAAAGCAAACCATGGATGGAGAGACACCACAACCGCAAGAAAATCAGGAAACTGAACCGGTATTCTCTGGGGAAACAGAATTGGCGGTTGATATTGAGCCTGACACAGAGACCACCGATCCTATCCAACAAGACCCTGCTGGTCCTTAGAATTTCACCTATAGCGAATAAAAAAAGCGTCATCTAGTGACGCTTTTTTTATTCGCCGATTTATTTGGAAATTCTGTCTATTTAATAGAAAACCGTTCATCCCTCACGCTTCAATGATAAGCGTTGAGATGTAAAATATTTGCCTTATAGAAAAAATTAGAGAATCTTCTCTGCAAGAGCAGAAACGACGATTCCAAAACTTAATCCAAACGCTCCAGCAACAAAAATGGTTGCTAGAAACTTTGCCAGAAAACGCTTATCCGTAACCAAATCGTATGAGATTTGAATAAGGCTGCGGAAAAATTCCGATTCGCTCAATACATAAATAAAAAAATCTAAACAAAAAAATTCAACCTTTTTTGCAATTTCAGAGACCATACCAAACCCTTTCCATTTATCGAGATGTGGTAACTTTTCCGATTTTTCCATTCTCATCAACGATTACCCGGATTTTCCGAGGTATCGATTTCCCATCGGCTGTTGTAGCTGTGGCTGAAAAAATCAATAAATACTTTGATGAAGCATAAGGTTTTACTTGTGGCTTTTTCCCGTTAACCTCTGGGAACTGCCGGTAAATCTGACTGCAAACTTTTTCAAGAAGCTTTGTTTCCATAATCAAGATGCCTTAGTCGATTTTCGTCTTTCGCCGGATAAAAGCAGGTACATCAAAATCGGAAAATGATCCAACGAATTCACTAACGGGTTCGGTTTCATGTTCAACAGCAATCTCGATGGGGCTTCCAAAAAGTTCTGTTTTACTATGAACGTTTTGTCTTTGTGTTGCAGTATGTTGATCGACAGCTTTGCCGCCCAGCCCGGTGATAACCAGGATAACTTCTACCCGATCACGAAGCTGTGAGTTGCAATTGATACCGGGGATGATATCTGTGTCCTGGTGGGTGTGATTATGCAAATAATTCATCGCTTCGACCACTTCAACAAAAGCCAGGTCATTTCCACCGGTAAAGTTCGCAATGATCCCCGTTGCATCTTGCAGGGATATGGATTCCAACAGCGGGTGGTTTAAAGCCTGTTTTACTGCTTGCATGGTTCGATTAGGACCCTGTCCATATCCGATCGCCAAAAGAGCACCCCCACCAGTCATCATCATGTGCCGGACATGGGCAAAATCTACATTGATCATCCCGGGTTGCGTCACCAGTTGTGAAATACCTTGAATGCCCTGGCGAAGAACATCATCTGCCAGGCGGAACGCTAATTCCAATGGAAGGTCACGTGGGGCTATTTTAAGAAGGCGGTCATTTGGCACCGTAATCAATGTGTCTGTGTGGCGGCGCAATTTGGCGAGACCTTCCTGTGCATTTCTTTGACGTCTTCCGATTTCAAATGAAAATGGCGTGGTTACAATTCCCACGGTAACAGCACCCAATTCGCGTGAAATTCTGGCTGCGACTGGCACTGAACCAGTCCCTGTGCCGCCACCCATACCC
Source organism: uncultured Anaerolineaceae bacterium (assembly GCA_964426355.1). Taxonomy (GTDB): domain Bacteria; phylum Chloroflexota; class Anaerolineae; order Anaerolineales; family Anaerolineaceae; genus JAJFTV01. The sequence continues at coordinate 16,088 of CAYRRA010000020.1, read as the reverse complement.
GCAGTAATAAAAACCATATCCGCACCGGCTAATGCGTCGTGGATGACTTTGCGGCTTTCCTCGGCTGCTGCTTCTCCAACCGACGGGTCACCACCTGCACCTAACCCGCGTGTAACGAGCGGACCCAGTTGAATTTTGTGCGAAGCCAGGGAATCTCTCAACGCCTGGGCATCCGTATTGGCAGCGATGTATTCAACACCAGATAATCCTAACTCGATCATGCGATTAATCGCATTTGAACCGCCACCCCCCATGCCTAGAACTTTGATGACAGGGATTGGGGCTACCGGTAAAGGGTTTTGCATCGTTTGGTTCTCCATGGGAATATTCATACATCACCTCGTAGACAATTGAGATGCAATACTCGTGCCATCTCCACTAATTCTTTCAACTTCACAGCCAATATTTCTGAGCTTCTCTAGCAGTTCATCAGAAAAGCTATGATTATTCCCTACCACTGTCACTTTTTTGGCTAACGCAGCTTCTTTGACTGAAAATCCAACTGTTGTGCGGTATTTTTTTATAAAGGGGCGTATCACTTCCAAATGCCAGTCTGCGATACCCCATTCGTACACTGGTAGTAACAGATAATGCTCAATCGGTTTCACGATCCCGGCGGTTTTCTTGTTCTGGCTCATTGTCTGAGGTGGAGCAGATGGTTTGGATTGGATGAAAGGCTGAGTTGGGTTAGGCGCAGTCTGCCCGGGTGAATACACTCCCTGGGCTCTTTCTGGTTCTGGTTGTGTTTTAATTTCTCTTTTTTCTGAGGTTAGAAAGCCCGTTGAGTGGTCTATGGCAACATTTTTTTCGGGTTGGGCAGGTTTTGAGGTTTTATCTACCCCGATACCCAGTGCTTGCAGACCCATCATTTTCTTTTTTTCCCGCCAGGCGTAATCTTCTTTTTCAAACATCTTACCTGTCCACTTTTGAAATACCTCCGCAACTGGAAGACGTTCGCTATCGGTTTGGAACCATGCCTGCCTTGCATAAGAATGGGTCTCATCCGCACCTATCTGCCAGAAGCAGGTAGAAAGAACATTGCTGGAAATTGGGTTGATTTGAGCTACTTCTTGAGGTTCGATATCTCCTGCCAATGTTCTTGCAATCTGCATTACGGTTTCCGTCAATCCTTCCTGGAAATAGGTGTCAGGTATGTCTGCTGCATCAGGTGAGAGGGGTAAACCTGCCCCCAGGAGATGGACTGGCATCTGAATGCCAGTAATTTCTTCCGCAATCACCGAGTACCATTCAAAATTTCTAAAACCTCTCTGGTCAGGGTTTTCAGTAGAAGAATAGGGACGTGCTGATGTCCAACAGGGTTGACCGCCTGCACCCCAGTTGAGGGGTTTTCCCCATGTCCAAACCAACGAAGTGAGCTGCAACTGTTCGATAATATCTTTATGACCTGACATCATTTTTTGAAGCGCGGACCGTAGAAATACGGTATCCCAATAATCGCCACCGGGGAATAAGGGGGGGAATAATGGTTTTATATTGTTCTGGATTGCAAGTTCAGCCAGCGGTATAAACTGGTCTAAAAATTGCTCCACGATATTTTTCTTTGCCCAGTTTGCTGACGACCACGAGGATCGTAAATTGGGTTGGTCAAAGAAAATGACTTGTGAAATCCCCCAATCCGCATAGGCATGCAGGAGGGGGTTTAAATCGAAAGCATTAACTTCGTCCAAAGGAGCTGAAAAGTGTAAGATGGGTTGGATCTTATTCTGGATCAGACCGCTGAGAAATGATTCTGGAATCGCTCTGTCAACGGGAGCTAGCAAATACAACCATGAAGCGTGAAGAGATTTCAGGATTGGCAGCCAGTGGTTTAAGTCATATTCCCGATAGTGAATTGTGTCGGGGAAATAATGAAAGCCGATACGGCGATTGAACTGAATATGATTTACATTTTTTCTATCCATCGTTTTCATCCCGTTAAATTTAGATTAGTCAATGAAAATTTCATCGGCTTACGTAGATGAGAGGTAGCAAGATATATGCCATTTTTTTCTTTTCTTCATCATACTTTTTGAACGAGTGAAATAACTGCTATAATTATGTCGTTATGATTCTGGTTGCAGGCGGTACTGGCTTCATTGGTCGTTCGGTCGTCAGACAATTGGTTGAAATGGGTAAGCCAGTCCGTCTGTTAATAAGACCTTCAAAACGCTCGCCTAATATCGTTAAGGGTGCTGATGTTGAAGTCGCTGTAACATCAATGCATGATGGGAGGAGCTTGCGCGCTGCTTTTAAGGATGTAGATATCGTTTTCGATTTGATTACTGATGCCCGCAGAGGGGGTAAAGCTGATTTTTTGGGTGTTGACGTGCAGAGCACGCGTGCTCTAACTCAAGCAGCGAAGCAAGCGAATGTGAAAAGGTATATTTACTTGAGCCATTTAGGGGCTGACCAAGGTTCTGCCTTTGCCATGCTTCAGGCAAAAGCATTATCAGAAACAACTATATACCAGAGTTCAGTTCCGTATACAATTCTCCGAACAGGCGTTGTGTTCGGTCCTGGTGATTTATTCACCACATCGTTAGCACGATTAATAAAAATCTCTCCTGGATTTGTGCTTGTCCCAGGAGATGGAACCATTTTGTTGCAGCCAATTTGGGTTGAGGACCTGGTTACCTGTATGACCTGGGCATTAGACCATCCGAATACTCTTAATCAGACATTCCAGGTTGGCGGGTCTGAATACCTTTCATTCAATGAGATTTTAGGAACGATCATGTCAGTTACTGGAAGAAAAAGGGCAATGGTTCATCTTTCACCGGTGTATATTCGGATTCTGACGCTGGTTTTGGAGCAATTTATACCCCGTTACCCAATTTCTATCCACTGGCTGGATTATCTTGGTTCAGACCGGACTTGTTCGTTGGATACCCTGCCCAGGAGTTTCGGCATCTTGCCTGCACGTTTTTCAAAGTATTTGGATTATTTGAAAGGATCTTGAGATATTGGTTGGGCAAGAGATTCATGCTTTTTGTATACATGGGCACTTTTATCAACCTCCTCGCGAAGACCCACTGACGAATTTGATACCTGATGAGCCTGGGGCATCTCCTTTTAAGAATTGGAATGAACGCATCCATCATCAATGTTATCGACCAAATGCCGAACAGAAAAATTTCGAGGGGATTAGTTTTAATATCGGTCCTACACTGGCGGCATGGATGGCTGAATATGAGCCAGACACATTTGAAAAAATAATCGCACAAGACCATGCGAACGTTTACCGTTTTGGAGTGGGTAACGCAATGGCACAGGCATATAATCACAGTATTATGCCTCTTGCCACGCACCAGGATAAAATAACCCAGGTAATTTGGGGTATCGAGGAATTTCGACACCATTTTTATCACACACCAGCCGGTATGTGGCTTCCAGAAACAGCGGTTGACCTTGATACACTGGATATCATGGCACAGAATGGTATCCAGTTTACCATTCTGGCGCCATGGCAAGCTGAGGAAAAAAACCTTGATGTGACCAAGCCTTATTGGGTGGAATGTTACGAGGGAAGGAAAATCGCGGTTTTTTTCTATCACCAAGAGCTGAGTACGCGAGTCAGTTTTGACCCGGGTGCAACAGCAAATGCGGATGAATTTGTCTTAAAGATATTACTCCCGCAATATGTGGATGGGGGTATTAGCAACCCTAAAGACCAATATCTGCTCATTGCTTCGGATGGTGAAGCCTATGGGCATCATCACCCATTTCGGGAAAAATTTCTTGCTTATCTAATCCGCAGCGCTGCTCGTGGAAAAATGGTACGCAATATTTTCCCGGGATTGTGGTTACAATCTCATCCTCCCATTGAAACCATGCGTATTCGGGACAATACTTCCTGGAGCTGCCATCACGGCATCAGCCGTTGGAAAGAACAATGCGCCTGCACAACAAACAGCAAATGGAAGAAGCCTTTCCGAGATGGGTTAGACCAACTTGCAGAAGCACTTGATCAGATTTATGTTGATTATATAAAAACTTATGCAATTGACTCCTGGGAACTTCGAAACCAATTCATTAAGGTTAAGCTTGGTCAAATGGACCTGGATGAGCTGCTTAAGGGCGTTTTTGGGTTGGATTGCGACGAGGAAAAAACGAAACGAATTTCCCTGCTGCTTGCAGCACAATACGAACGGCAGCGTATGTTCACTTCCTGCGGTTGGTTCTTTGATGAATTTGCACGTATTGAACCGAAAAACAATGTCCGTTACGCTGCGCAGGCGGTTTGGTTAACACGGAAGGCAACCGGAGATGATGTTTCGGACCTGGCTTGTGAAGTTTTGGGGAAAGTGATCAGCAGCCGAACAGGTTTATCCGCAGACGCGGTCTTTGATGACCATATCGAACGACTGAATCATGTGGATGAGTATTTATTGGAGATGTTTTTGCCCAAAAGACCCAAAAAAATCTCCAATTGGTAACCAGCTTCTGCTGCTAAACTGCGTGTAGTTGTTAGAAATTGATATCCTCTTAGAATGTTTTCAATTGAAGCTGAAACAGATTGGCGAGGATTTGATAACTCATCAATTGTGCGGGATACCAAAAGCCAGCATAGATACTCCTCTAATTTTTCTCGGTTAAGCCAATCGATATTCTGGTAGCGATTTGCCCCGATGTACTGCTGGATTTGAGGTAGGAGAATTTCTTTTTGTAATTTTTCCTGAAGGTTATCTGTTTTTCCATCTTCTAACCAACCAGACATGATAAGCAGGAGTCTGATTGTTTCAATCTCCCTGCGATTGTCGGTATCGCCTGACAAGCTGGAGAACAATATGGTAAGGCGGTCATCCAGTTTCCATTCGTTAAAAAACCAAAGTGGGTCAGCCTGCTTTCCATCAGAGCTCCTTAGCAGGACAAAAGGTTTCAGGAAAATCCAGCAAAGCAAGCAAGCGAAATCTTTTTTGTTCTCAATCTTGAAATATGGAAAAATGTCTTTAAGCACGTGATTAACAATCCCAGACAAAGATTGAGGTAAAGAGGTTCCTATCCTGGCAAAAGTGGAGATGGTCTTGATCTGCCGAGTGATGGTTTGGATGACCTGATTAACCTGAAGTTGAAGATCATACCTTTCGGTTACAGCTTGGAGCAACGGTAAAAATTTATCATGTATTTCATGAATCACTTTTGCAATATTTTCACCATTCACTGTATCGGACTGGGAGGAATATAGAAATTCAAACCAACCTGGGTTTAAAATCTGTTCGATCGGGCGCAAGATTTGTTCATATTCCATCTCAAAGACTGCATTCTGAATGCTGCTTATCCCTCCCCCATTTAAATGTTGGTAAAGCTTTTTCAGTACCGAATGCGGATCATGCATCTGCCGAAAATGAATAAATACATGATGCTCATAGCCATTCAATTCAAAATATATACCTTTGTGGTGTAAATCTGAATTTGAAAAGAGGAATTCCAGTCCACTGATCTGGTCTTTGCATACGGTGTACATTTCCGGCTCATTTTGGATTAACAATCCTTCTACAAGGGTTTTACCGGATAATGAGCCAGTGGCTTTATCCAGGTATTGTGCGGAAGTCCGAATCCACCCGGATCGCCTTTCGTAACTGTTATTGTAGAACACCAGAGCTTTTTCTGTGCCGGATTGATTTGAAAATGCGAATACATTTTCGTCAACATAACCAGATGGGATGTAAAAATCATAAAGAAGGAAATTTTGTACATTGGCGAAGAGGTATCTTTTGTGCAGCAGGGGGAAAATTTCGCGGTGGTGTCGCTTGACTAAATCGCTATCGACTGCCTCATCCAAATAGGCTTTTTGATATTCCATACCGTATTTTTCGGTGTAGCCTTCGATTTGACCATGCCCAAACATGGGGAGACCGGGCAAGGTAGCCATTAACGTGCAAATTCCGAAATATTTATCGCTTTTTCCAAATTGGTCTACTGCTGTGCGTTCATCGGGATTGTTCATAAAGTTTACGAATCGCTTCAGGATTTCAGGATCAAATTCGAGCGTATTTTTGATTAACGAACGATACTTTGCATTTTCTTCATCCCGAAGTAAATTCATAAATGCGCTGTTGTAAACCCTGTGCATGCCCAGGGTTCGTACAAAGTAGCTCTCCATTAACCAAAAGGCTTCGGCTAATAACAGCGTGTCTGGTGTTTCGACAGCCATCCGGTCGACTACTTCGCGCCAGAATTCTCTTGGCATCGCCAGGTTAAACTGCTCTGTGGTCATTCCATAATCTGCGCGCGAAGGGATATCTCCCCCAGTTCCTGGTTGTGGAAACCATAGGCGTTGGTAATGTTTTTTTGTGAGGGTCATAGCTGCATCGAAGCGGATAATGGGGAATTTCTTAGCCACCTGAATGATTGTGTTGATGACAGCTTCACGGACTTCTGGTTTCAGATAGTTTAGCTGTGCGGTGTCATTCCAGGGGAAACTTGTCCCATCATTTCCATGATAGATGAATTGAGTATTACCAGTATGCTTATCGGTTCTTTTGAATACGACGGCTGCATCTGTGCGGTTGAAATAATGGTCATCAATGTGCAGGCTGACATAGGGACTGGTGGAAAGGTCAGGTCCATTAAAGCTGTAGGCAGGAAAAGGGCTGTACGGAAGCGAAATAAACCAATCCGGGTGTTCATACACCCAACGCGAATCAATTGCCATGTGATTAGGGACCATATCGCTTGCCAGCCTAATCCCATAACGGGCGGCGAGATTGTTTAGAGCCTGATACGCCTCTTCACCCCCCAGGTCATCAGCGATTTGGTAGTCATTTAGTGCATAAGCAGATGAAATGGCTTCAGGATTTCCGCAAAGCTGTTTGATTCGTGCAGATGCAGCACTGCGTTCCCATAACCCGATCAACCACAACCCGGTGATTCCCTGTTTCGCCAGTGTTGCAATCTCCTCTTCGGGGATATCTGACAGTTTTTGGATTGGACGCTGATACTTTTTACTTAGTTGATAAAGCCAGACGTAAGTGTTTTTTGCGATGAGAACCAGGTTGGGCATCCAATCTCGGTCTTGGGTGTAGTTTTCGCCCAAAAGGGAATATTCCTCGAAAGCATCGTAAACGGGAATTTCAACGGGTCCAGGACCTGGTAACCCGATTTTTTCGTCTTCTTTCAATAAATCAAGACTGCTCAACAACCTGTGAAGATAGTCACCCAGGATTTCACCCCAAAACTTTTTTATGTACTCCAACTGTCCTGTAATGGAATGTGGCTCTGCTTTGGATGGACTACGCAGAAGGTCTACCAGGTTTTGATTTTGGGGACCCATGCCAGGAAGCGAGGAGAAGTATTCCTCGATAACAGGAAATATTTCTTTGTAAATTGTCTTTCGCAGGTCTGCATCGCTAAATAATGGTCTGTAAGGTTGATATGCCGGGTTGTTGTTTTCAAGCCAAAGAAGCATCAGTTCTTCGATAATGACAGCGCGGTTGGGTGTTCCATCGGGTTGACTGCTGTTTAGATAAGCCTGTGAGGTTGTTGTTTGATGGAAAATTTCTTGCGGAGGAAAAAACTCCAGAAACGAAGCGAAAAGCTGATCAATTTTTGTTGCACCAAACTGATCTAACAAGGTCTTGTCTAACTTCTCGATGGCGTAAGGATACACCCGCATTTGATACAGTTTGATAATGAAGTGGAAAATTTCATCGATCAACCCGATTGCATTAATTTCCCCTGCTTTGATCCTGGTTTCGGGTGCAAAAAAGCCTTCTGCTTCTTCTTGCAGTTTTCCTGAAAATAACCTGGCAGCATGAAAATCGACGAAAATGACCCTACCGTCAAAACCAAACAACATCTCGTCAATTTGAAAATGCCGGCGTGCTTTTGCTGACAGGTGGAATTCTCGCATGGTGACCGCTCCTGGAACCAAATATTGTCAATTCACCAAACTGGAGAAGGACAAAGGTAAAGTTGATGTGTTGTTTTTGTGATTTACATGGCACGGATGAATCAATCCGAAACGGGGAAAAAGCATACTCCCGCCGTGCCTGGACCAGAATGGACGCCCAGTGCCGGGCTCAGTTCGGCAATGATGCTTTCTGCCGCCTGGACGCGTTTTTCTACCTCGAATATCAGTTTGTCAAGTTCTTCGCGTGCTGCGGCATGAACGTAGGCGATTTTGACTTTTTGCCCATTCACCGATTCTTCAACAAGTTGTGCAATTGCCTGGTAAGCATTTTTTCGGCTGCGCGCCTGTCCCAGTGCAACAATCACGCCGTCTTGCATGCCGATTAACGGTTTAATATTGAGCAAAGAACCGACCAAATGTTTGGCTTTCCCAATCCTGCCGCCCATGTAAAGGTATTTAAGGGTGTCCGCAGTCTGAATCATTTTTGTTTTTTTCATCAGGTTCTGAATGATGCGAAGGATTTCAGGGAGGGTTTTCATTTGTATGGCAGCCCGGGCAGCTTCCAGAGCGATCCAACCCTGGCACATCGAGACATTTAATGTATCGATGATTTCCAGTCGAATCTGAGGCTGCATTTCCTTGAATTGAGGCTGTGCGGCTTTTGCTGCCTGGTACGCACCGCTGCCTTTAGAAGTCATGTGGATACTAATGATATCTTCCGCACCTTCGCTCGCCAGTTGCTCGTACAATTTCAAGTAATCACCTGGACCCGGACTGGCTGTTTTGGGCAGTTCCTGTGCGCCTTTCATCCATTCATAAAACTCGTCCCGTTTAATCGTGACCAGGTCACGAAGAACTTCCTGTCCACGGTGAATGTAATAAGCAACTGTCCTGATGTCAAATTTCTCAAGCAGCGGCTCGGGGATACTCGCAACTGTATCGGTGACAATCGCAACCCTTTTCATGTTTCACTTCCCATTTGGAAATTGTTCGGTTTTACTCAACCCAATCCAATATTATTGTATCCTAATTTTGAGTGAATTACATCTATTCCTTTGAATTGAAATGAATATTAATGGTCTATTCGAATATGCCGGGAAGGTGGACTTTGTGGATTTCCCCTTTTTGATTGAATTGAAATTCAACCAGGTGTTGTTCGTTCATTTTGTTAAGCGCTGATAGGGTAACATTTTCACCCCATTGGAACATTTTTCGAATATCCGATAGCGTTGCTTCGCCCAATGCCAGTAAATACTTGGTAAGCAAATATATCCTTGCCTCCAGTTCGGTAATGGGTCGGGCGAGGGTTTCAATTTCCGGGAACTGCCGTGGAACGAGATCATAAATAAACGCGTATCGCCATGCTCCAGCCTGGCTAACGCCAACCGGCATGATTTTCATTTCGACCTGTAACTGGTCAATCGAACGTTGAAAACGATTTGCGCTGCTTTCGCTGGACATGTTGGAGGCTTTTCTGAGCGAGAGTGTATCCATTGGACCGTTAAACAAAAGCACTTCGTAGATGATTTTCGCTTCAGCGGTTAAACGACCTTGCTGATACTGGCTGAGATAATCTGTTTCATAATCGCCATAATTTGGTGACAGCGCGTAAAAATTCGGCAATGATTGTAAGGAGATAAAAACGTTTTTTCGACGCAAGGTGCGGGAATAGAACCAACGGTTTTTTCCCAACATGCTGTCTTTCCAATCCCAGGTGATATGTGCCGGATCATCGTGGTTGTTTGGAACCTCGCGAGCTCCTGCTACAGCACACCAGAGACTGGGGAATACAATGTTGTTGATATTCCAAAAAAAGACAAAGCCACGTTCATCCACAAATTGAACTGCTTCGTCGATATGCTTCAATCGCAGGTCGCGACGGGTACGAAATGTAACCTCGCGATACGCGATCACTTCATCTGAAACCGGACCTGCTTGCCCAAGAATCATACTTTTCCCAGGATGTGGGTGAAGATATTGGACCCGCTACCGCCGATGTTTTGCGCCATACCGATGCTCGCATTTTGTACCTGTGTGAAACCTGCTTCACCGCGTAGCTGCTGAACAATCTCAACGATTTGATACATACCTGTTGCGCCCACTGGATGACCGCGTGCCTTTAAACCCCCCATAGTGCAAATGGGCAATTTGCCTGTAGGTGTTATTTGACTATCTGCGGCAAATGCGGGGGCTTTCCCTTTCTCTGCAAACCCGCTGGCTTCCAGGCTGAGAGCAGCCATGATGGAAAAAGCATCATGGAGTTCGAAAAAGTCGATGTCAGCGGGTTGGATGCCTGCTTGTTGATATGCATTTATTGCAGAAGTTTGGGCAGCTTTCAGGACAAGCGGGTCGCTGCGTCCATGGATTGCGATTGCATCGGTCGCTGCTGCAGAGCCCAGCACCCGAACAAGCTTTTTCTCAGGGTAGCGGTGAGCTTCCTCGAGGGGAATCAATAAGGCTGCTGCCGCACCATCACCGATCGGGGAAGCATCCAAAATATTGATGGGTTCCGCGATGACATGTGCTTGCATAAATTCTTTTTCTGTGATGGCTTTGCGAAATCTTGCATAGGGATTGTGAACGGCATTGGCATGAGAATTAATCGAAAATGGAGCAAAATCTTCATGTTTCCAGCCAAACTCGTACATGTAGCGCTGCATGATGATCGCATTCAAGGCAACAAAAGAAAGACCCTGGTCAGATTCCCAATCGCCATCAGCGGCAGTAGCCAATGAACGGGTAATTTCCTCCGGTGGAGAATCGGTCATTTTCTCGACACCAACAGCAACAGCGGAATCAATCTCGCCCGAGGCTACTGCGATTAATGCTGCTCGAAATGCAGCTGCACCTGAACTGCAAGCTGCTTCCAGGCGAGCGCTTTCGATATTTTTCAAACCAACCCAATCGGCGATGTAAGCGCCCAGATGCTGCTGTCTGTTTGAGACACCGGAAATCATATTGCCAACATAGAGTGCGTCAACATAGCTAATCTCTGCGTCCGCGATGGCTTTTAGCACTGCTTCACCAGCCAAATCGCGTAGTGATTTATCCCAGTGCTCCGATACCTCTGTTTGCCCAATTCCAATAACGGCTACTTCTCGCATAATGGTTCCTTTGATAAAAGGTTTCTGACTGTATTATAAGGGTGGAAACTATCAGTTACTATCAAGATAGGGTTAGATCAAGAAATGGGATTTATACGGTTATTGAATGTCTTTGTGTATAATATCATATCGTTTGCCCGAATGACCCTGGTAATTAGTGTGTGATCTTTGTGAAAAAAAACTTTCTGATTATTCCCCTCTTTATATTCATCATGATGTCTGCCGGTTTACCTGGCTGCCAAAATGTTCATGATCGTTCTACACCCACCCCATCATCCACAGCAACGGAGGCAACAGCGACTGGGATCGCAGAAAGTCTTCCTCTGCAAACGACCATGCACGTCAAGGAAACTTCAACTGTTCCTGCCTCTACAGAAGAACCCATAACAAAGCAGATTTGGGTTTGTGATTGTCTGCCCCAATCTTTTGTTCATTCGGTTGAGGTGAGCCTGCCATTGCAGATTGCACGGGACGAATCCTCGGCTGACTTATTTTTGGGTCCTGTTACTGAAAATCCGTTTTTGGAAAACTGGGCGGATGCACATTGGGTTTATCTGCTTACAGCACCTTTCCCAACACTTACGGATTCCATCAGCGAAAAGGAACTGACCACTCTCTGGCAAAAGGGTATTTCGCCTGTAGAAGATCCTTTGCAGATTGTGGTAAGTGATGAAACTCTACAGCTTTTTGAAGTAATATGGGGTGAACCCGATCCTGATGTGATATCCGTACTGCCTGCCAATGAGCTGTTAGCCACCGCCTGGGAGGAGAGGGCTTGGGCAATCATCCCATTTGATGAAATCGATCCGCGTTGGAAAGTTATCCGCGTTGATGGTGTCTCGCCATTGGATAGTGATTTTGACCATAACAATTATGCCCTGTCGATCCATTTCGGCATCTCAGCTGTCGAAGACTCCTCATTTGATGAGAATCTGCCCGGTGAGAGTATCTCTTATCGGGATTCGAATTTTGAAGTGGAGAAACTAACCTCTTTGATATTAACAGGAACAACGGCGTTGGCACGTTACACAGCGCAGCGAATGGAGGAAAAAGGAGTTATCTACCCCGCCAGCGATATCGCTCATCTACTCTTGGATGCAGATTTCACCCACATCAGCAACGAGGTGCCGTTTGATCCGAAATGCCCTCCCGCTGACCCGGTGCGATTGGAACAGCGATTTTGCAGCGATCCCAGATATTTTGAGTTGTTGACCTATATTGATGTAGATGTGATTGAATTAACGGGAAATCATATCCTTGATTGGGGGGTAGAGCCATTGCTGGGTACAATTGAGCTGTATGAAGAGAACGGAATTCCATATTATGGCGGTGGCAAAAACCTGGAGGATGCACGTAGAGTGCTCTCATTGCAAATGACCGGGAACTCATTGTATCTAATGGGTTGCAGCCAGGCAGGACCGGATGTGGTATGGGCAACCGAGGACAGCCCGGGGTCTAATCCATGTGATGACGAATGGTTGAAAAGCGAAATAGAGACAGTTTTGCGGGCGGGCGGAATACCAGTTGTCACCTTTCAACACCTGGAGGTTGAGGATTACACACCACACTCCTCGCAGCGAATTGATTTTCTGCGCGCTGCTGAAATGGGTGCAGTCATTGTGAGCGGCAGCCAATCTCATTTTGCCCAAACGATGACCTTTTTCGGCGACCATTTTGTCCATTATGGTTTGGGTAATTTGTTTTTTGATCAGATGTATGGAGAAAATCCGAAAGAATTTATCGACCGGCATTATTTTTATAATGGTCAATATGTATCCACTGAGCTCATCACCACAATTTTGGAAGATGCTGCCAAGCCACGGCTCATGTCTGAAAACGAGAGAAGGCTGTTTTTATCCACCATCTTTGAACACTGTAACTGGAGCACAGTATTTATCGAACAATGAAAAACGCCATTCGTTATTTAAAACAAGCCTGTTTGTTTCTGCCCCTGATATCAGTTTTATTGGGATGCACACCAATCGTTTCGAAGGATATTGCTTCGCCTGAGATTGTTGAGCAGACGATTGTTTCTATGGCGACACTTTACACGCCAGAAAGCATTGTTTCGACACCTGTTCTACTGGTCAGCCTGACAGCCATCGTTACGCGCAGTAACACACAATTCCTCGAAAGTGAAACAGAGCTTTGTGAAGAAACAAAGGGAAAGATTGACATACGCGAAATCGTAATTCCTGAAAGCAATCACCCTTTTGCCTTCAGGATTTATTTACCTCCCTGTTATGATGAGCAGGCAGAACCGGGTTACCCGGTACTATATCTGCTGCATGGGCAGATGTCAAAAGATGACCATTGGGACCGACTGGGTATAGATGAGGCGGCAGATCAGATGATTTCATCTGGCGAGATTGCGCCAACCATCATTGTAATGCCGTGGGAAGCGAACAGCCTTGAAGAAGTCAAGGTTTCGTTGTTTGGAAATATCCTGGTCGACCGATTGATTCCATTAGTGGACAATGAATATGCTACCTGCATAGATCAGAAATGTCGCGCAATAGGTGGGATTTCTCGGGGAGCTGGCTGGGCAATGCGCGTAGGATTGACACATTGGGAATTGTTTGGCGCTATTGGAGTTCATAGTTTTGCTCCGTTCTCAGGCGATTTTTACAATGCACCATACTGGTTTAAGGCAATACCGGAAGACCGGTTTCCGAGAATTTACATGGATATGGGTGCAACCGATGCGTTGTTGGATACTGCCCGGCTTTTTGAAGATCGCCTGACGAAATATTCGGTACCGCATGAGTGGGTGATTAACCGGGGAACTCACAACGATGAATATTGGGCTGCGCATGTAGAGGATTACCTGCGCTGGTATTCATTTACCTGGCGTGATATTTTTTGGGAAAAATCGTTTGACCTCAGTCCGGTTTCGACTGATCCACCGTAATTGCTTCTTTTGCAAAGGAGAAGGAATGAAAAAGATATGGGATATTTCTTTACCAGTTTCACCCAAACTTCCAGTGTGGCAGGGTGATCCACCGGTCAGGATGGAGAGAGTGATGAAGCTGGAAGAAGGCGATGTGGCAAACGTCACCACGCTGAATTTTGGTGCACACACTGGTACACACCTGGATGCTTCGTATCATTTCATTTCTAACGGAAGGAAAATTGATGAAATCCCATTGGAGGAGATGATTGGGAAAGCTCAGGTAGTGCGTATAGCAGACGGAATCGATATGGTTACCCGTGAGGTGCTCGCCAGTGTCTCATTTGTAACCGATATCACAAGGGTTCTGTTTAAAACTCGCAACTCCTCCTTATGGAGCCAACCGAACCATTTGTTTGATACCCGTTATGTTGGGTTAGATGCCAGCGCAGCTCAATACCTGGTGGATTCAGGTATTCGGTTGGTCGGCATCGATTATCTTTCTGTAGCACCGTTTGAAAACCAGGTGGATACGCACAACATCCTGTTAGGGGCAGAAGTATTAATCCTGGAGGGGTTAGACCTCCGCGGAGTGGAGGAAGGGATTTATACTCTGCTGTGCCTGCCGGTTCGCCTGGAAGGCGTGGATGGCGCACCTGCTAGGGCTGTCTTGATTGAAGGAAACCCGGACTGATTAAGCAGGTACGCCTAGACCAAAACCGCCGTCGATGACGATAACCTGACCGCGAATCATTTCGGCGCCAGGGGAGCATAGAAAGGAAACCACATTGGCTACATCTTCTGGTGTGACCAATCTTCCGGCGGGTGTGTGTTGGATTGCTCGGGTGATCACGGTGGGATCACCCATAACTGAAAAATGTTTGAGCGCATCTGTCTCAACCAATCCTGGAGAGACCGCATTCACCCAAATATTATTTGATGCCAGTTCAACGGCAAGGTAACGGGTAAGAGCTTCCAGTGCTGCTTTGCTGGCACCGACCGCAATATAATCCGGTAGAACTCGGCTGGAGCCCTGGCTGGAAATGGCGATGATTTTTCCACCCCCTTTCTTTTCAAAAAGACGTGCTGCTTGCTGAGACGCAAAAAGGAATGAGCGCGCATTGACATTCATAGTATGGTCCCAACCACTCTCCTTTTGCAGTAAAGCAGGACGATTGAAGCCGGATGCAGCATTGCTTATAAATATATCGAGACTGCCAAAAATAGTTTCTATTTCGCCAAACATCTGCTCGATATTTTCGGTCTTAGCTATATTCGCGCGAATAACAAGCGCCTTTCTGCCGATGTTACGGATAAGATTGGCTACTTCTTGAGCAGGTTGTTCATTGCGGACGTAATTGATCACAATATCCGCACCATCTTTTGCGAGGCGTAAAGCGATGGCTCGCCCTATACCCCTTCCGGAACCGGTCACCAATGCAACTTGATTTAAAAGGGGAAGCTCCATTGAAGTCTCCTTGTATTGTTTTGAGGATGTTAACGAAAACGTATGTGGTTAAAAAAATTTGATTACACTACAACAAGTCTAACATAAACCTGATTAGTGATAACACTACAACTTCCCATTTGTTACTGGTGGGGTAGGTTGTTGATAAATATGGGCGGTAACGCTGCACGAATATCTATAATGTCTTCCCTCGCGACACGTTGGAACGGGCGATGGGGTGAACCTCTCAAATCGGGTTCACGCGACCAATCCTTGTTGATCTTCATTCGATTTTCTCAGTGATGATTGATACTGGCTTACATAAATCTTTCATGCTAACATTACATTGTTTGTAATGTAAATAACTTCCTCAATGCGTTGGAGTAAAATTCTAAATATCGAGGTCAAAATATGTTTGATATCAGCGATTCGGAAATCCGCTCTTCTTGCATGGCACATAATTTTTGGACGTGGTCTGCTCAAGCACACGTCGATCCGATCCCTGTGAAGAAGGCAAAAGGTGTTTATTTTTGGGATGTTGATGGTAAACGCTACCTTGACTTCAACTCGATGGTCATGTGCGTCAATATTGGACATGGCGATGAAAGGGTGATTGAAGCCATTGTGTCGCAGGCACGCGAGCTTTGTTTTGCAGGTCCCAAAATGGCGACCCGCCCGCGCGCCATTCTTGGTGAAATGTTAGCGGAAATTACCCCCGACGGAATCGACCATTTTCTCTATACAATGGGTGGATCTGATGCGAATGAAAATGCGGTCAAGCTGGCAAGAGCGTAT
>CAYRRA010000019.1:0-34746 GCA_964426355.1 uncultured Anaerolineaceae bacterium | reverse complement strand
GTTTTTAAGGTCCGTGCGCTATTTCGGCGCTATTTTCGCATCTCTAAAGTCAAGTCAGTACACCCAACAAGAAAGGAGAAAAATTTCATGATGAACCTGGCTGAACTGGTTGGACGAGAGTTGAAATGGGTACAGCCGCATGTCTTGAAGATGGAATATGAATTGTGCGCCGGTGAACGTGTCGCGGCTACATTACATTTCCGAAGCTCTTTTGGCTCCTTCGCCACCGCAACCAGCGCAGATGGGAGCTGGACATTCAAACGCGTTGGATTCTGGCAAACCAAAGTGACGATTCGCGCCAGCGGATCGGAGATGGACCTGGCGGTCTTCAAAAACAACACCTGGAGCGGAGGAGGAACGCTGGAGTTCCCCGATAGGCGCAGCTACCCAGCCAATACCAATTTTTGGCAAACCCAATACGAGTTTACAACCGAGGCGGGTGAAACGTTGATCAGCTACAAAAAAATTGGCGGGATGCTGCACTTGTCCTCAGTAGTAGAAATTCACCCGCGCGCAAAAGACCTCGCCGAATTGCCCTGGATGGTCGCCCTGGGATGGTATTTGACCGTGATGCAGCACATGGATTCGGCAGCCGCCATCGCAGCGGTTACATAAACCCAAGTTAGCTAGTCGCCTGGCTGCCCCCTCCTGCTGCCGGGTAAGACATCCTGTTTTCATTAATCCCCACTCTCAACCGGCTCTGCGTATACCGTGATGAGGGGTTCAGGTCAAAGTACAATATCACGAGGGAAGATTCCGCCATTCTATGGCATAATTGGCAGGGAAATGCAAATCCTTGTCAAACCCCTCTTGATTTTCATTGGCACGCTCAGCCTGGCAGTCGGTTTCATCGGCATCTTCCTTCCGATTATCCCAACCACACCGCTGCTGCTGCTCGCTTCTGTTTGTTACGCACACAGCTCCAAACGGTTTCTCACCTGGCTGCACAACAACCGTCTCTTTGGCAAATACATCCGGGACTATCGCGAGGGCAAAGGCATCCCATTGAAGACAAAGATTTTCGCCATCAGCCTGCTGTGGATCAGCATCATTGTGTCGGCGTGGTTTTTTGTCCCGCTCTGGTGGGCAAAGCTCATCCTCATACTGATCGCAGCCGGAGTGACTTACCATATTGTTCAAATAAAACCCTCCAGACCCACATCACCTTGAAAGGGAATCAATATGAAAGCGTTCGTGACCGGTGGTAGTGGTTTTATCGGAAGAGAATTAATTGCACAGTTGGTTCACAGTCATTGGCAGGTGCGCGCGCTGGTACGCTCGCAGCGCAGCGAAGAAATTGTGACCAGCCTGGGGGCAGAAGCTGTGTATGGCAGTCTGCAAGACCAGTCGGCGCTGTGCCAGGCAATGCAGGGCTGTGATGTCCTCTTTCACATCGCGGGCGTATATGGCTATCGCCAGGAAATGCAGCGCCAGTACACACCGGTGAATATCTATGGCACCGAGAATGTGCTGCAAGCTGCCGTGCAAGCCGGTGTGGGGCGCATCGTCTACACCAGTTCCATCGCCGTGCTGGGCGATACTCACGGCGAGGTGGTGGATGAGAGCCACCGCACCAACCCACCCTGGACGACCGCCTATGACCGCAGCAAATGGCTGGCACATTACCGCGTGGTCGAACCCCTCATCCAGCAGGGCGCACCGGTGGTGGTGGTCATGCCCGGAGGGGTATACGGGCAGGGCGACCCCAGCGTCATTGCCGATTTGTTCCGGCTGCTCTACCGCGGTATATTGAAAATTTTGCCCGGCAGCGATACGCGCATCTCCTTTGTGCACGTTGAAGACACCGCCCGTGGAATGATCCTGGCGGCGGAACGCGGCAGGATCGGTGAAAGTTATCTGCTGGTGGGCGAAATCGCCAGCTTCCGCCAGGTAGCCGAGCTCTGGTCTGAGCTTTCAGGTCGCAGGCTGGCGTATGTCTACCTGCCGGGAAAAGCCATGCGCCCGCTTATCCCGTTGGCGGGTTGGCTGGCAAAGCACTTTGACATGCCTGCCTTTATGAGCCCGGATGCCCTGCGCATATTGGGGACCAGTTACACCGCCAGCAGTGCCAAAGCCATGCGCGAACTGGGATGGCAGCCGCGTCCGCTGCGCGCCGGTTTTGAAGAGGCGCTGAATCTCTTACAGAGGGAAGAAAAGAAACCTCTGCTAAAGACCTGGCAAAAAGCGGTTCTGATAGGGGCGTTACTGCTGGCAGAACTGCTCTGGCTGTTACACCTCGGCAAACCTGCCCCAAGACAATAACCCGGTTGAGACTCGCCTGGCTGACGAAATATCATGATAATTTAGAGTTAATAAGGTATAATTATTCAACAATACGAACCAGTGAAACTGAAGTTCGATAAGGATCATATTCACGTCATAACGACGAGCAAGGAGATCATCATGAAACTGGAAGTGGGTCAAAAAGCGCCTGATTTTACAGCGTCAAGCCACCTGGAAAAAGAGGTTACCCTCAGCGATCTGCGCGGCAAGACCGTGGTGCTGGCATTCTTCCCGCTGGCATGGACGCCGGTTTGAACGAATCAAATCCCGTCATACGAGGCGCACCTTGCCAGGTTTGCGGGATTAAATGTCCAGGTTCTGGGCATCAGCGTTGATCATGTGCCCTGCCTTCAGGCATGGGCAAAAAGCCTGGGAGACATCAGTTTCCCCTTGTTGAGCGATTTCTATCCTCACGGCGCCATCGCCGAGAAATACGGCGTTCTGCGCCCGGAAGGGTACAGCGAACGGGCGATCTTCATCATCGACAAAGAAGGCATCATCCAGTACATCGACATTCACGACATCGATGACCAACCCGACAACGATGTCCTCTTCGCCGAGCTGCAGCGCATCGCCCCGCAGGATTTTGCCGCCTTCGAGCAGCGCAAACCGCAAGGCGAAGACGGGCTACCCAAAGGCGGCGTGGTGCTTTACTGCACGCATTGGTGTCCCGCCTGCCGCAGGGCGCGGCTCTGGTTGGAAAACAACAACATCGATTTTGTTGAAGTCAACATCGACCGCAACCCGGCTGCTGACCGGCAGGTGCGCGCCTGGGCGGATGGCAACCGCACCACGCCCACCTTTGACATCAACGGCACCGTTGTGGTGAATTTTGACCAAAAACGCCTGGAAGAGCTGCTGCTCAATAAATAGTTTTCAAGTACAACCCGTACTGAACTTAAAAAACCTCGCCTGGATTGAACAACAAGCGAGGTTTTTTACATCGAATAGCGTGTCTGATATCAAATTCGAGAGATGAATAACAATTATTTTGATAATAACACCAAATATATTGACGTTTTATCAAAATAATGATATTCTAAAACAAAGGAGTAAACGATGAGTGAGATCCCTTCCAAATGCCCAAGCTGTTCCTCTTCCCTGGTGATCACCCAGCTAACCTGCACCGCGTGCAACACTGTAGTCAGCGGTTATTACCCCATCAACCCTTTTCTCAAGCTGCCAGCAGAGACGCTGGAATTCCTGGTTGAATTTATCCGCAACCGCGGCAACATCAAGGAAATGGCGCGCGAGAGCGGCGAATCGTACTGGACAATTCGCTCCCGGCTGGACAAAATCGTGAATGAGTTTGCCCGCGAGGGGAAAAGCGAAGAGTTTTTAGCCTTGAAGCGTAAAGAAATCCTTTTAAGCTTGAAACGCGGGGAGATCGATGCAGCAGAAGCCGCACGCCTGCTGCGCGAACTGGGCGACCAGGACAAGTAAATGCAAGATCACAGTAATCATCATACCTACGGAGAAATGATATGAACAACACAGAGAATAATACGGGCAAGACTATTCGCCTCAAGGATGGTCGTAGATTGGGATATATAGAAGTGGGCGACCCGCACGGCAAACCGGTACTCCATTTTCACGGGACGCCGGGGTGTCGCCTGGATGTCCTCTTTGCGGATGATTTCGCCGCACAGAACGGCATCCGCTTCATCGGATTGGATCGTCCCGGTATGGGTCTTTCCGATTTTCAGCCCCGGCGCAGGTTGCTGAACTGGTCAGACGATGTGATTCAGCTTGCCGATGCACTCAAACTGGATCGTTTCGCTGTCCAGGGGGTATCCGGCGGCGGTCCATTTGCGCTAGCCTGTGCGTATGCCATCCCCCAGCGCCTGACTGCCTGCGGGGTAATTGTTGGCATGGGACCACATTACCTGAGTACCAAAGGGATGCATTTTTCCAACCGGCTGATCTTCTTTCTCTCACGCTATTTCCCAGCTTTCACCAGCCTGATGCTGCGCGGCACAGCAAAACGCACCCGTGAAGAAGATTTGGATACCGCGGTAGCAAACTTTATCAATGACCTGGACAAGAACTTTCAAAAACAAGACGCCGATGCACTGCGCGATCCGGAGAAAGTTCGCATTTTTGTGCTGGGCGCCAAAGAAGCGTTCCGCCAGGGTACGCGCGGGATTGCATACGAAGCCAGCATCTTTATGAAACCCTGGGGTTTTGATCTGGAAGAAATCCGTTGCAGTAACCTGTACCTCTGGCACGGTGCATTAGACAAGAACGTCCCCATTGAGACAGCGCGGTATATGGCAGAGAAGATACCCGGATGCCAGGCGACATTTTATGATGAGGATGGGCACTACTCGCTGCCATTGAACCGGCTGAACGATATCATCAGTATGATGACGTCACATGAATAAAAAAATGGAGATAAATCATGGACCTTAAAGAAGAAAGACACATGATCCTGGATATGGTAGCTGAAGGAAAAATTACGGTTGAAGAAGCCAAACAATTGCTGGACGCATTGGAACAAAGCGCCAGCGCAAACGAAACAGACGACGATTTTTTCAGCACACCGGGAATGGATTTCCATATACCCGAAATCCGAATGCCCAACATCCCGCGAATCGTCAACCGCGCCTACCGGCGCGCCGCCCCGCACATCTATTCCAGCATCAATGACCTGGAAGACGTGCGCGACGAGTTGGAAGACGAGGTGGACAATCTGCGCGAAGAAATGGAAAAACTAAAAGAAGAAACTCAACGGATGCAGGAAGAGTTCAGGCGCAAGGTGGAAACAACGTTTCACCCGGAACGAGATGAAGATTGGAACCAGTGATTTTGTTCATCCATAACCAGTTTTGTTGGTATCATTTCTGCATCAACAGAGATCAACCACAAAGTGAGGTCACTCTATGCCTTTAAACTGGTTGGATGTAAACATACTCTCTTTTAACTCGCTGCTGCTGTTGGAAAGTGTGCAAATTTCCTGGTTTCCTGCATTCAAACCTCCGCAGCCGGAGCTTGCCACTGCGCTGCGCGCCCATCCGGCTGTGGAGTGGTTTTTACGTCACAAATGCCCGGCGGTTGCCCCCTGGCTGGACGAACTGCTGGCAAAAAACCCGCAAAACCTGCCCGATCTGCGAGAAGCAGAAACGGCAGTGCTGCGCACATTTGAGGACCTGCTGGTGTATGCCCATGACCCTGCCATCTATGACGCCCAACCGTTTTTGGGGTGGGATTCCAGCGAACTGACCCGCCTGGCTGACTTCGCCGGCAAAACGGTGATCGATGTCGGCGCGGGTACCGGTCGCCTGGCGTTCCTCGCTACAGATGCCCATGCCGTCTTTGCGGTTGAGCCGGTCGAAAACCTGCGCAGCTACATGCGTAGAAAAGCTGTTGAGCGGGGCTTACGCAATCTCTTTCCGGTTGACGGGTTGATCACCGCCATCCCCTTCCCGGATGGCTTTGCCGATATCACTATGGGAGGGCACGTTTTTGGCGAGGACCCGGCACAAGAATACGCCGAGATGCGCCGCGTAACGCGCCCCGGCGGTCAGATCATCCTCTGCCCTGGAAACGGCGACCGTGACGACGATATTCATCGCTTTTTGTTGGAGCACGGTTTCGACTGGTCACGATTTGAGGAACCGCGCGACGGTTGGAAGCGCAAGTACTGGCTGCGTTTACCCGCCTGATCTCACAATTCATCTTGTCCCCTGGCGCATTATCGCCTATACTTGGGTGCGGTACATCCATGATGTTCCTGCCCAAGTAGTGATTTGGATAGAGGTGATTCATGCGCCTTGCACAATACAACCTGATTTTTCGCTTCATTCTGGAATTATGCTCCTACGTTGCCATTGGCTTTTGGGGTTGGCATCAAGCCGATGGCTTGCTGGCGGGTACGCTGGCGCTGGTTCTCCCCCTGGCAATGGCACTGATTTGGGGAACCTTTGGCGTGCCCAACGACCCCAGCCGCGCAACCCAACCAGCCGTAGCCGTGGCGGGCTGGCTGCGCCTATTAATTGAAGTGGTTTTCTTTGGGTTCGCCGTTTTCAGCCTGTTTGCGGTGGGTATCCACCCGATCATCTTCTGGGTATTTTTGGGCAGCCTGGTATTGCACCACATCCTCTCATACCGCCGGCTGGCATGGCTGGTAAAACAACAACCGGAGAAAAAACATTCATGAACCCCAATCTGGAATTTCCGTACCCATTTATCGACCAGGTACTCATCACACGCGAGCAAATCGAAGAGCGCGTCCGAACACTAGGCGAACAAATCACCCTGGATTACCAGGAATCAGAGAACTTGCTGCTGCTGGGGCTGCTGCGCGGCAGCGTGGTGTTCATCACTGACTTGATGCGCAGCATTCATCGTCCGATGACAATGGACTTTATGTCGGTGTCTTCTTACTCCGGCAGCGAATCGAGCGGCTGGGTGCGCATTGATTCGGATCACAAGACCAGCATCCAGGGTTGGGATGTCATCCTGATTGACGACATCGTCGATACCGGCATCACCCTGCACACGGTCAAAAAACTGCTCCTCGACCGCAAACCGCGCAGCCTGCGCACCTGCGCCCTGCTGGATAAGACCGAGCGGCACAAAATTGAAGTCCCCATCGATTACCTGGGGTTCTCCATACCAGACCATTTTGTCACCGGCTACGGGCTAGACATCGACGAGAAAGGTCGCAACCTTCCTTACATTGCTTCGGTCAACCTGGAAAAATATAAAGCCATGAAAGCACACTGAGCCCCCCGGAAAACACAACCAGAACTTTTTTTCCAAAACCCGGTCCCGTTTTTTTGCATTTTCACTATTGCCTGTATAATGGCATGAAGAAAACCAATACATACAGGGGTCACCTCCATGAACGCATCAGCCGAACCGGGGCAAGCAAGCGAACAACAAGCCGTACTGCGAGCTTTTTCACAGGCATTGGCGCGCGAAACGCATATCCTCACCCGCCAACCTGAACTGCTTTGGCAGCAGATGCACAACCGTTTGCAATGGGAAGCCGAGCCCGTGGCATCTCTGGCAGCGGCTGAACGGGAGCGGCTCAGCAAGCTGGGGGGCAAAGCCTGGGCACGCCTGCGGACACCTTTCGGTGAGTCACGGTCACTTCTGCGCACCCTGCACGGACATGATGGTTTAATTGGCTCTTGCGCAATCAGCCCTGATGCGAAATGGCTCGTCTCAACCAGCAAGGACAAGACACTCAAAACCTGGGATTCCGCCAGCGGACAAGAATTGCGCACATTGAACGGGCATACAAACTGGGTGGCAGATTGTGCCATCAGCCCGGATGGCACCTGGATTCTCTCTTGCAGCATGGATAAAACGCTCAAAATATGGGACGCCGCCAGCGGAACAGAAATACACACACTGAAGGGTCACTCTGGTCCGGTTTTCGGTTGTGCCATCAGCCCGGACGGAACATGGATCCTTTCTGCCAGCGATGACAAAACCCTCAAGATATGGGATATCAAGAGTAGAAAAGTTCTGCTCACGTTGAACGGGCATACTGACTGGGTGGGAAGCTGCGCCATCAGCCCGGATGGCGCCTGGGTACTTTCAGCAAGCAGTGATAACACCCTCAAAATTTGGGATGTCGCCAGTGGTCAAGAACTCCATACGCTTAGCGGACACACCTACCCCGTAACCGCCTGCGCCATCAGCCCGGATGGGACACGAATCGTTTCCACAAGCAATGATGAGACCATCAAAATATGGAGCGCAGCCAACGGAGAAGAATTGCAGACCCTGAGCGGTCATCAGTTCCGGATTGCAGACTGCGCTTTCAGCCCGGACGGGAGACGGATTATCTCTGCTGGCGAAGATAAACTGCTGAAAATATGGGATGCCAACAGTGGACAGGAGCTGCATTCACTCGCCGGGCACACCGATATGATCCGGGCATGCGCGTTCAGCCCAGATGGACGCTGGATTCTCTCCGCCAGTGATAACCGGCAAAAAGGTGAGCTCAAAATTTGGGATGCCACACAGCTAAAAGACTCCTCTCTACCAAAACATATTATCCACCCTATTGAAGGCTGTGCTTTCAACCCGGAAGGCAGCCAGGTGATCACTGTTGACAACAATCAAACAATCTATCACCGGGATGCAGATCACGGAGAAATCCTTCAAACATTCAATTTGCGGACTGCCAATTTCGATTCTCTTAGCGGGAATGCCTGTGTGCTTCATCCCAATACTGTCTGGACGGTCACAATCGATCATGAAACCAACCTGGTGATCTGGGATGCCTCCAATGGCAAAAAGCTGCATACATTGAAAGATCACGCTTATGAAATCGATGCCTTTGCCGTCAGCCCGGATGGAAAGTGGATGGTCACAACCGGTCAGGACAGCGATGCCGGCGAAATGATCTTGTGGAACGCTGGGAACGGAAGGAAAATACAAACGCTGCCTATCCCTGGTTACTTTGAATATATCGTCTGCGCATGTGCAATCAGCCCGGATGGTTCATGGGGCATCACCGCCAGCCTGGATAGAACATTCAAGATTTGGGATATCCAAACCGGGCAAGAGCTGCGCACCCTGGCTGTTCCTGATCAGCGCGGGAATATCTCCTGCACCTGTGCAATCAACCCGACGGGCAAACAAATCGTCTCTACCATCAACAATATATCATTGGGATTGTGGAATGCATCCAATGGAGAAATATTGCACACGTTCTTCGGTCACAAAGATCATGTCAAAGACTATGCCATCAGCCCGGATGGGAATTGGATTGCTTCTGTCAGCCAGGACAGAACGCTTATCCTCTGGAACGCTGCCAGTGGCGAGAGATGCTGCACCCTTCCACTGCTCGGCGGGTCTGACTGTGTGGCATTACACCCCTGGCGTCCGCGGGCGGTTTGCGGCGATACAGGCGGAAATACCTACCTACTCGATTTTGTCGGACTCAAATACGGAGCGATCATCATCACAGCAACCCGTGACAACCAAAATCTGCTGCTGCGCTGCCCGGCTTGCCAAGGCGAGCACACGCTGAAACCGGAACAACTCGGAAGCGAATTCGCCTGCCCCACGCAAGGCTGCGGTCTGCGTCTGAAAATCAATCCGTTTGTGTTGGAATCATCAACTTGGGAATGCTCTTGAACACAAAACCACAGAAAGATAATGTAAGCGAACAACAAACCGTACTGCAAGCCTTTTCACGGGCATTGGGGCGCGAAGCGCATATCCTCACCCGCCAGCCCGAACTGCTCTGGCAGCAGATGCATAACCGCCTGCAGTGGGAAGACGAGCCCGTGGCATCCCTGGCAGCGGCTGAACGGGAGCAACGCAGCAAACCGGGCGGCAAAACCTGGGCACACTTGCGAGCACCGTTGCGCGAGTCACAGGCTTATGTGCGCACTTTAAGCGGTCATAGCGCTGAGATTACAGCCTGCGTCATCAGCCCGGATGGAACCTGGATTCTCTCCGCCAGCGAGGATAAGACCCTCAAAGTCTGGGATGCCGCCAGCGGCAAAGAACTGCACACATTAACAGGTCATAACAACCCTGTCTTAAGTTTTTCCATCAGCCCAGACGGTAGCCGGGTCGCCTCCTGCAGCAAGGATCACGTCTGCAAGGTTTGGGACGTCAGCAGCGGGAGCGAATTATTTACTCTGGTTGACAATTCTAAACATTTTCCATCATCCTGCGCTTTCAGCTCGGACGGGACATGGATAGTCACCGGTGGTGCAAGGAGTGGTAAACTCTGGGATCCACTCACCGGCGTAGAAATACGTACGCTGAATGAAGGGATCAGCCTGCCTTCTAATTGCACAGTCAGTCCGGACGGAAGTAAGATCATCTTCAACAGATCAAAAGGGATTGTTATCTATGACGCGCTCAGCGGGGAAAAGCTGCGCTCTTTTGAACTCAACAGATTTAATGGTTCCAAACAATGCGCCATTTCCCCGGATGGAACGTGGTTTCTCTCCTTGCCAGATAAGTCCAACATCGGTTGGGTTCATGACTTTTCAAATGGCAAAATGCTGCGCACATTGCAAGGTCATGCCGATTTCATCACAAATGCAGTCATCAGCCCGGATGGCACATGGATCCTTACCGCCAGCAAGGATGGTACGCTAAAAATCTGGGGTAGCGAAACCGGTCATGAACTGCGCACCATCAGCGGTCACGGAGGCGCCATCACCGCCTGCGCCATCAGCCCGGACGGCACATGGGTCCTCTCCGCGGGCGGCGGCATCCTCAAGATATGGGACCTGGAAAAGAAGGAGCATTTACGCGGGACAAGCGACCACAATCAAGGGCTTACCGCCTGTGCCATCAATTCAGACGGCACCTGGGTCGTTACCGCCAGTGAGGACCACACGCTCAAAATTTGGAGCACCATCGAGGCAGCCTCCGGGAAGGAACTGCGCACGTTGGGAGGACATTCCAGTACTGTAACCGCTTGTGCCATCAGCCCGGATGACAAATGGATCGTTTCGTCCAGCGGAGACGGGACGCTCAAGGTCTGGGACACAGCCAGTGGAGAAGAAATCCGCACAATCAAAGCTCACACCGCCTGGGTCACTGGCTGTGCAATCAGTCGTGATGGGCGGTGGATTATCTCATCCAGTTGGGATAAAACCCTCAAAATCTGGGATACTGCCAGCGGGGAAGAGCTGCGCACACTAAAAGGTAGCTACAGTTGGATTCAAAATTGTGCTATCAGCCCGGACGGAGGGAAGATTGTCTCTGTTGAGAAAAATTGCCTGGTCAAAATTTGGGACACAGCCACCGGTAAAGCCTTGCACCAGTTAAAAGGGCACACCTCTCATCCTATGAGCGACGGTGTTATCAACTGCGCCATCAGTCCAGACGGAAAATGGACGGTCTCTGCTGGCGTAGACGGTACGCTCAAAATCTGGGATATCGCCAACGGGAGAGAACTGCACACCCTCAAAGGGCACGCCGAAAGGCTAAACGATTGCGCTATCAGCCCGGATGGAAAATGGATTGTCTCTGCCAGCAAAGATAAGACTCTCAAAGTCTGGGATGCCGCCTCCGGGGGTGAACTACGTACCCTCACCGGTCATACAGCGGAGGTTAAAACCTGCGCTGTCAGCCCGGACGGGGCATGGATTCTTTCCGGTAGTGCAGACAGGACGTTCAAACTCTGGAGCGCAACAACCGGTGATGAAATCCGCTTCACCGGTCACCTGGGTGAAATTAAAGATTGGATTATCAGCCCGGACGGCAGCCGCATCGTCTCCAGCGGTAAAGACAAGCTCATCATCACCTGGGATGCTTCCACCGGCAGAGGCTTGAAAACGCTGAAGGGGCATACTGATGCGGTCAATACGTTTACAATCAGCCCGGACGGCAGCCGCATCCTCTCCGCAGGCAATGATAAGACCCTCAAAGTCTGGGATGCCGCCAGCGGGGAAGAGCTGCGCACCCTTACCGGGCACGCCATCGGTGTGCTAGATTGCGCCATCCACCCGGACAACACCCGCATCCTTTCCCGCGACTGGGATCACAACCTGAAACTCTGGGATGCAGCGAACGGAAAAGAATTGCAATGCAGTTCCTTTAAATTGAGCCGGCATCACACGGTTGCCATAAGTCCCGATGGGTCCTGGATGGTCTCGGCAGGCAAAGAGAGAATGACATATCTTCAATTTTGGGATACAGTCAGCGGGCAGGAACTACACAGCGAAAAAATCTTTAACTATTCAGAAAAAAGAATCGATATCACCATCTGCCCGGATGGAACCTGGGCAGCCGTCAGGACTGGCAGTGAAATCCAGGTTTGGGATAAAACGAGTGGCAAAAGACTTCATACTCTGAAAGACAACCCCAAAGGTTTCAAACAGTTTTGTGTCAGCCCGGGCGGGACATGGATCGCCACATCCAATGAAGTCAACCAGGTACAGGCTTGGGATACAACCAGCGGTGCAAAGACCCTGACGTACACCAGCCCGGATGGAGCCATCAACGATATCGCCATCAGCCCGGATGGAAAAGGAATCACCTTTGCCACTCCTAAATCCATCAACATCATGAACGCGGCAAGCGGAAAAATTGATTGCACCCTTCCGTTTGGAGCTGTTGTATTTGAAAAGCTGGCACTGCACCCCTGGAAACCATCCCTCGTTTGCAGAGATTCCGGCGGGAACTTCTATCCGTTTGACCTCCATAACCATGTCTACGGTCCCATCATCGTCACCGCATTTCAAACCAGGCGCGGCTTTACACAGGGCGCGCTGAGCCTGCGTTTG
Source organism: uncultured Anaerolineaceae bacterium (assembly GCA_964426355.1). Lineage (GTDB taxonomy): Bacteria > Chloroflexota > Anaerolineae > Anaerolineales > Anaerolineaceae > JAJFTV01. Next base: position 22,243 of record CAYRRA010000019.1, on the reverse strand, counting down.
CGCTGCCCGGCTTGCCAATGCGAGCACACGCTAAAGCCGGAACAGCTCGGCAGCGAGTTCCTCTGCTCCACGAAGGGTTGCGGTATGCGATTGAAAATCAATCCGTTTGTAATCTCTCCAGCAGCAGGTGGGATTAACGAATGGGTCATCAGCAAGGATGGAAGCCGAATCGTATCCAACGGCTTGGATCATCATCTTGCGATATGGGATACAGCGAACGGTACCAGATTGCACACACTACAGGGGCATTCTGAGTCGATTAATGCTTTTACAATCAGCCAAGATGGCAGCAAAATTATCTCCGCAAGCGAGGATAAAACCATCAAGGTTTGGGACGCTAAAAGCGCGAAAGAATTGCACATTCTTGCAGGTCATACCAGCGGGCTGGAAAAATGCGCAGTCAGCCCGGACAGCACCCGTATCGCATCTTTGGATTGGGACGGCGGTTTTAAAATTTGGGATACCGACAACGGGAAAGAACTACAGACCACGTCGTTCCAGATTAGCCCATTGCACACCGTCGCCATCAGCCCCGATTTATCCCGCTTTGTCTCAGCAGGCAATGAAAAAAAGTCAGAACTGCAAATTTTGGACACAACCAGCAGGAAAAAACTGCACAGCGCACAAATCTTTAATTCTTCAGAAAGAAAAATAATCCTGTCGATCAGCCCGGATGGAACCTGGGTTGGCGTTAAAACTGGCATTGAAATTCAGATTCGGGATATTACCACCGGCAAGTTACGGCATATTCTCAAAGACCATCCCAGAGATTTCTATCAGCATCACATCAGCCTGGATGGGGCTTGGATTGCTACCGTCAATGAGATGAACCAGATCCAGGTCTGGGATACAGCCAGCGGGAAACTGGCTCAAACCTACACCTGTCAGGATGGCAAAATCACAGCGGTGGCAATCAGCCCGGATGGTCAAAAAATCGCCTTTACCACCCCAGGATGTGTAAAAATCCTCCATGTAGAAAGTGAAAAAATCCAGAGAAGTATTCCTTTCGTTGCAGGCGTTATTACAACACTGGCGCTGCACCCCTGGAGACCATTGGCTTTCTGCGGCGATTCTGCCAGAAACCTGTACACCCTGGACTTGGGTGACAGCACATACGGTCCCATCATCGTTACGGCTTTTCAAGCCAGGCGGGGTTTTTTGCTGCGCAGTCTAAAGACACTGATCCGCTGCCCGGCTTGCCAGCATGAGCATACGCTGAAACCGGAACAGCTCGGCAGCGAGCTCACCTGCCCTACGCAGGGCTGCGGTCTGCGCTTGAAAATCAATCCATTTGTGCTTAAAACAATGGTGGTATGATGCGTTTTCAGCCGCCGCTGGAGGGTGGGAAGAGCTCAACATAGTCACCGTTACCCAGGCAGGTAGTTGCGGGGTCTGCCAGGCTTCCGTTCAGCAGCGCCAGCGCAGCTTCACCGGCTGGGATACCCAGCATGGCAATCAGCGCATCCAACCGCATCCCAGGCTGAATCTCCAATTCAAACCGGGCGCGCTTCTGCGGGTCATACCAGTTCAGATGCCCGCCCAGGTGCACCTTTACGCAGCATCGATCAGGTCGGCAGCCCATTCAATCTCCAGAGCGCGCAGCCGTTCGCGCGTCGGGGCGGCGGTAGCGGGGTCCCAGCCTTTCAAACGGTACAACTCGCTCAATGTTTCTTCAAAGGCAACTTTATCCATCCCCACACCCACCAGCGGACCCTTTTCAAGCGGCTCGAAAAGGCGTTCTGGCAGGGTATCATCCTTGCGCCCCAGCCCCTCGCGCACGTTATAAACGCGTGCCAGGTTGGTGGCGCGCTCGCCGGTGCGCAGCGCCTCTTCCAGCGTAAAATCCCAGCCGGTGGCTGTGCGCACCACATCGAGCACTTCTTCCACCTGCACAAAGCAGCGCGGGACGGGACCAAAATAGCAAAAACCAGCCACTTTACCAAAGCTGACCCAATTCTCCAGCAGGGCATACTGCGCCGCTTTGCGCGGGCTTAACTCGCGCGCCGGCAGCGGTTCCGGCACGCCCAGGTCATGCGCGCCTTTGAATGCCACTGCATCCGCGCTTGCGATGGACGTATCATGGATGGCGGTCAGGTGATCTGCGCCGGTATCCGAAACGGCATAACCCAGCCCCACCCCAACCTTGCCGCGCGGTTCGTGCAAAGGTAATTCCTGTCCCTTCACCTGCATGGCATATCTTATCGCCCCCGCGCCGATGTGTTCAGCCGCGCGGCGCGAACCCTCTGCCAGCAAAGCACCAAACCCTTCACGGCGGGCAATCAACTCCACCATTTGCAGCATCGCCTCTGCATTTCCAAAGCGGAGTTCAACCCCGCCGGTATCCTCCAACCCGATCAAACCGTTCTCAAAACACTCCATCGCAAAGGCAATCGTCACACCAGTCGAGATGGTATCCAGCGTATAGCGGTTGCACAATTCATTTGCCAGGGTGACCGCCTGGATGTCATCCACGCCGCACAGGGAACCAAAAGCACCGATGGTTTCGTATTCCGGTCCGCCGTATGCTGGTCCGGCTTGATAGCGGTCGTCCACCTGCACAACCTGCTTGCAGGCAACCGGGCAGGCAAAACAGGTGTGATGCCCGCTGAGCACCTGGTCGGCAAAGCTCTCGTAGCCAATGCCGCTCACCTGCTCAAATGCCCCCTGGCGAAAGTTATACGTGGGTAGCAGACCGGCTGCGTTCAGGCTGTCAACCAGCGCAGGCGTGCCCTTATCCCGCATGGCAAACGCCAGTGGATGCTCACGCGAGCTCTTCGCAATCTGCTTACCCATTTGCGCCAACCCGCGCGGGTCATACGCAAGGTTGGAATAGCGTCCGCTGCCGCGCACCGCCACGGCTTTAAGGTTTTTGGAGCCCATCACCGCCCCCATGCCGGTGCGCCCATTGAAATGGCGTAGTTCATTCGTCAGGCAAGCATAACGCACCAGGTTCTCGCCGCCCAGCCCAATTTGCAACACGCGCACGCGTTCATCCCCTGCCGCCGCACGAATCGATTGCTGAACCTCATGCGGGTCTTTGCTCCACAGATGTTCCGCCGGGCGGATTTCCGCCCTGCCATCCTGGACCCATAAATACACCGGGTGGGCAGCCTTGCCGTGCAGGATAATCGCTTCAAAACCGGTAAATTTCAACTCCGGACCCCAAAAACCGCCCGCCTCCGATTCGCCATACCCGCCGGTCAACGGCGAGCGTGCAGCAGCCGTGAAACGGGTGGCTACGCCCAACGGACCGCCGGTGACCAACCCGGTTGCCAGGACCAGGGTATTCTCTGCACCCAACGGATCGACGCCGGCTGGGTTCTCCTTGAGCAGGTAATATCCCGCAAGCGCCTTCCCACCCGGGTAGCGCCGGTAAAAAGCCTCGTCTAAATATTCAGTTTGGAGGATTTCATGGGTCAGATCGACCCGGAGGACAGCGCCCGTGGAACCGTAAGCCATGATCACCAGCCTTTCTGTTTGACTTATTTTAAATCCACCAGCTCGCCAATCTGCTGGATTGTCTCTTTGATAAAACGGCTGTCCTCAATGCTGACCTCGATGGCACCCTGTGGACATACCGTCACACAGCGCCCGCAACCGCGGCATTCTTCGCCAATCACAGCCTTTCCGTTCAATAACTGGATGGCGTCTACAAAGCAAATATCCTGCGTACAGGCGCCACAGCCCACGCAGTTACCGTTAACGTACACCTGCACTCCCGGCATACGGCGTACCGTCCCCGCGATGCGCCCGTGCAAATCGGGCAAGATGTTCCACAGGCAGCAGCACGGGCAGCAATTGCAGATGGTCAGCAGCTTGCGCGAAGGACCCGCACCCATCAGCACCGAATCGATGCGGCTGCGCCCGACGGTGTGCACCAGCCCAGCCTGGCGGGCTCGCTGAATATGCTCCAACGCTTCTTCACGACTCACCAGGCGTCCAAAATCCGGGTTAATCCTGAGAACCGCCTCGCCCAGGAACAAGCAGCCCAGGTCGATGGGGTAATCCTCACAGTTGTTTGCCACCCGGCAGACACAGGCATTCATCACAAAATGATAGCGTGCGTGATGGATAAAATGTTCCACAACATCAGAAGGCAGTATGATATTTTCGTGCATAATCGGCGCTTTAATCGAAATCACCCGATCATCCGGCACATACACCACGCGGTCACCGGAAAAAAGCAGATGCTCGGTGAGCGTACCAACCAGCGGTATGTGTGTCAGGCGCGCGATTCGAAAACGCTGCGGAAACAGCGCTTTAACCAGCTTCATAATCCAGGCAGGTGTTGGCATGGGCAACCGTTAGAACTGCATCAATTCAATCGATTCGCCGTTTGGTCCCTTTACGAAAGCCAGCCAGGCATTTATCGACCCTGTTATCTGGCGCGGTTCAACCGCGATAGGATACCCGGCAGCGCGCACACAGTCAACAGCAGCTTTGAGATCATCCACAACCAGCCCAAAGTGGTTCAACGGTAGAGGGGATGGAGCCAACTCCCTGTTCTCGGGAGCCGGGTCGCTCACTTCCACCAGCATACCGTCACCGATATTCAATTGCACAAGCCTGCGCTCTCCAATCAGAAGTTCCTTTTCGACCGGCATCCCCAACACATCGCGGTAGAAGTGCAGTGATTCTTCCATTTTGTGTGTGGTGATGGAGATGTGATGAAAACCACAACCTGCAATCTTTTTATTTTGCGACTTTCCCTGCATAAAAACTCCCTGTAAAGAAAAATTGGTCTGACCTGTATCAATTCCGCGGTTTGACCCGTTTAACCAGCCAGGCTGCCAGACCGATAAAAATCAGCAGTACCGTAATGGCGGATAAAACCCATTTGAAGCTCGTAACATATCCAGCAGCCCATGCCAGCCCGTACAGCCATACTGGATAGGACAGTAGCAGAACCACCAGGCTGATGTTTTCCACCAGGTCAACCACCAACAATGCAAATGGTACCAGGTTCAACCACTGCAGTTTGCTTTCACGTGCAAAGGCACGCAGAAACAAGTAGGAAATGGCAGTGCCGAAGAAAAATGAATACACCAGCGGGAAAAGCAAATCAGCGCTGACGTGGTTGAGCGCATACCCCACGCGCCCCTGCTCGCCGTAGGCGTCCATGATGGCATACAGTTCCGTTGGAGTGTAATGGAGTTGGGTATCGATGGTGGTTACACCCTCCTCTGGCACACCCAGCAGGCGTGAGGAAAGCGGAAAGATCACCGCAGTGGTCAGGAAGAAAAAGCACAGAAAAAGGATCACCACCCAACCTTTCGCCATGCGCTGCAGTAGACGGGATAATTTTGCCAGCATGTGAAAACACCTCTTAATGTATATTTTATCGTGTGTTCGCCAATACTGCGCTTGAAATATCAGCAATTCTACTAAGAAACTCTATCTCTCACTTGTGAGTTTCTCCTCTAGCAAAATGACGCTCTCCATCCATGATTACACTCAATATGAATTTGACAACACCTATCCGCTTTAGTACACAATTTTTCGCTTGAAATGGCTCGTCCACTGCGCCCCCCATTCCCCCCTAATCGGTACGTTATTGTAAAAAGCGGGCGGGTAAGAATCCTAAACCTGGGTTCGGGAGTAGAATTACTAATATTGCATCATGAGCCGATCCGGGTTGGAAACCAGCATGATCCGGGATACCGAGAACCGGACAGCATCAAGAATGCAAAATTCATTTGGACTGGAGCGTTCACATGCAGCGTTTTCGCTATCAACTCGGGGGCAACTGGTATCGTGGCAACACTCATTTACACAGCGTGGTATCGGATGGGCGCAAGACCATCCCGGAACTGGGAAAGTTGTACCGTGGGGCAGGGTACGATTTCCTCTGCATGACCGATCACTGGCAGCCCTCCAGCCTGGATACCGATCACACGGGTGATGGGTTGTTGTGGATCAACGGCGTGGAGCTCAACGCACCCGATGCGCGCGGTGTGGAATATCACTATGTCGCTCTCGGTGACTTCACCGACATTCACGAGGGGCTTTCGTTAGAAGATGCCATTCTCGCGGTGCATCAGCAGGGCGGGTTCGTCATTCTGGCGCACCCCTTCTGGATGGGGCTCACATTTGACGACTGTGAACGGTTCCCTGCGCACGCTGTTGAGCTGTATAACCATATCTGCTGGCACGAAAACGGCAAAGGCGATGGCGTGGTGTTCTGGGAAAATATGCTCAAGAATAATAAAGGGTTGCTGGGTATCGCCTGCGACGATGCGCATTTCATATACGACCCACCTGCCTGGAAGGGCGGCTGGGTGATGGCAAACGCTACTGAATGCACCCGTACATCCATTCTTCAGGCGTTGCGCACCGGTAATTATTACTCCTCCTGCGGACCGGAATTCCACCAGATCGAATACCACGCCGGCAAGGTGCAGGTAACCACTTCACCGGTGCAGTTGATCCGCCTCGTCGGTCCGGGGAAATTTGGCAAACACATTGGGGCAGCCGTAAACGCCGAGCTGACCTCGGCTGAAATCGAAATCCCCCAACATTGGTCGTATGCCTATTTAGAGATTGAGGATCATCAAAGACGCCGCGCCTGGACAAACACGCTTTTTGTCACTGATCCGGTAAAGTAACGTAAATTCGGGGTTTGGATTTTTACCCGCCTGCCCCAATATGAAACTTTATTGCAAAAAAAGACAGGGCTCTGATCCCTGTTGAGATCACTTTCCTGAAAATCAGGCTTATATCTCTTTAACCATCGTTACAGGACGGATACCGCCGTGCTTGAACTGGCTCGTGCTCCCACCCTGCGCAATCATGTGTGCCACTCTCAGGGGGTCCTCCACAATCACCCCGGAAAGCACATCCACACCCCAATCGAACAAGACTGGGGAGAGCGGAGTGCTGGGACCCAGCACAAGCACGCGCGCAGCCGGGTTACGCAGGGCAATCAAGTCTTCAAAGGTGTGGTTGATGAGGGTCGTGGCAGTGATGGCAATCACATCCGCCTGCGGGATGATTTCCGGGGCGACTTCAGCAGGCAGGTCGCCGGGGCGCGGGCACAACTCGAGCACCCACAGGTTGCCCATCAGCGGTCGCAGCCGTTCCACAAAGTGAAAATGACCGACCACCGCCACGTTTTTCCCGGCGCCGTGCTGAATAAGATAATCGGCAGCGTTCAGGTCGATCCAGCGCTCCGGTTGATGGGGCAACAATGCATTGATGGCAGCCAAGCCGATGGCGGCTTCAGTATGGCTGTCGGATTCAATCAAACCGGCAAGCTGCCGGGATGAAAAATTCTCCAACTCTCCGGGGGCATTTACCGCTGGAAGCCGGGCATGTTCATAGCCGGCATTTTGCAGTGAGGCAGCCATACCGCCTTGCAGCACGCCGGATACCTCTATCACCACAGCCGTCCAGATGATGCCCACCTGTACCTGGTGGGCTGTTCCGTCCGGTAAGCTATTGAGTAACGCGTTGATTTTCGCCCGGTCTTTCATCTTTGATGAGGATAGTATAACACCCCGTTCCGGGCAGTGCGCGCAATTCCCTTTTCGAGTTCCCGGCTGCTATTTCCCCGGCTGGCAATACGTAATGATTTTATCCGATTGCATTACCGCTGCATCCCACGAAAAGGTTTTGCTGTCACTGAAGTAGTAGTAAGCAGTGCCGTTGGGCATGAGCGCCACGACATTGCCGCTGACACCTTGCATTTGCATCACCCAGAACTCACAATCATACCCATCCGCAGAACCATACCGCTGCGCCCAGAAAGCATTGTTATACATATAGCCATCCCCGATACGCATGCCGCGATCTTGCGCATCCTGCTGAAGCGCTGCCGCCAGTAAAGCTGGATGGAGAATCTGCTCACCGTCATGTTTCCCCTCGTTCAACAATAGCGATGCTATCCTGGCGATATCATCCTGGGTCCACCACAGACCATAACCACCTTCTGCCTGACCCTGCCAATTGTTATCAGCAGTCCGCATACTGCTAAAAGCACCTTGTCCCACACCAATCGGACGGTACACCTCATCGACCACAAAGCGAAAGATATCAGCCTGCGGTCCTTCTTTGCTTTGTAAAAAATTTTGCATGGCACGTAAGCCAATGAACGTATCCGAAGTGTGATACACCCACTGGATGCCAGGCTCAACAGCATTCGGGAAGATCAGGGCTGCCTGCATGCGCTTTGCATAAGGTTGTGCAATGTAGAAGTTATACATTTCGTTGCTGTTTTCATCAACCATGTTGACGGGGGAACGGTAATTGCCTGTTGCCATGTCGAGCACATGGTCAAAAGTAACCTTTTCCCAATTCCCCACTGCACTGCTGATTTCACTGACATAATCCTTCACCAGCAAATCTGCTGTTTCCTGCCCGTATTTTTGTGCCAGCCGCATTAACACCACACTGGCAAACATCGACTTAGCCGTAGAATACGATGCAGCACGCATCGATGCACAGTAAGCATACTCGCCATAGCGCGTGGTGCAGTCACTGACATAATTAACGCCATTCACCCAAAAGCCGTACCACGTCATATTCTCCGGGCTGACATCCTGCGCTAAAGCAGCCAGGTCGAAACCGGGATAATCCTGTGCAAGCTGTTCGATGGGTTTGGTGGGCAAAAAGGCGGCACGTTCGGAGTCATGCGCGCTTCGCACCTGCTCTGCATCGACTGTTGTTCCTGGGTGGTATTGCGCCTCGAGCAACCCCCAAAAATCCGCCTGGGTGTTGGTTGTGGTTTCTTGGGTGATCTGATAACAGACGCGCGAAACTGTTTCTCCATTGAAAAGAAAACTCATCACACCGTTGAAAATGGCATTATCTCCCTTGGGCACCAGCGCAAAGGGGAAAGAGGCACGAGCAAAACCCCGGTCGGCTTCTTCAAACCAGATCATGCCAGGTTCAAGGATATAGTTCCATTGAGGGTCGGCAGTGATGATTAAACCGCGCTGCACCGGTACCAGGAAATTACCGTTTTGCACAAACTCAAAATCAAATTCCGGCAGGTGGCGTACACTCGCCAGCCTTGAGGCATCTCCTCGTAGCACCTGTATCTCTCCGTTTTGCGATTCGCCCAGCAATTCAAGCCGACCTTCAAAAACCACCTGGGTGAACGCGGCGTCTTCAGGCATTGCAAAAGCGCTCTCATTCAACGGCTCTTTAAAATCAAAACCTGACATCAAATCATCGTACGTCAGCAAGTTGCGCATTTGCGGTTCAAGGGCAGATTCAACAACAGGGGGTGTGCAGCCACCCGCAAAAATGATACAAGTGATGAAGGATAAGATTCGAAACGCCTTTCGGATGCCCATCTGTGCCCTCCTATAAATCAGCAAACATATCCCTGATAAAATCATTTTACCCGAATCAGGGTAATTGCATCAAAATTGGTTTTATATATCAAATGAGAGATTTGTCTTCACCCCCACCCCTAACCCCGCCCTGGGGCAATCCAATCTTATGTCAGATAACTGGGAAAACAACGATTTCACATCATTTCGAAGGCGAATTAATCCAATACCATGAAGTTTTATTACTTAGCTTGAGAAATCCACAATACGTTTCTCTGTCAATGTCCGAGGGAAATGGATTTTATCAATAAAGAACGGTTTGAAATGGCACTTTTTCCTTTTTTTATAGAACAAAAATCTATGATGCGATTGCCCTATTACCCCAAACCCTGTGAAACGATGCAGGCATAATTTGGGTTACAATTAAACAAGGTAAAAAAACGCTTCCCATCATGAATGGTGGGTATCTTCTGCCAGCCATTCTCATGCCTGTGCAGGTTTTCAGCGAGATTGCCGGAATGAGGAGCTTACCGAGGGCAGGTAATTTATCTTTTGTGGGGTCAGATGGCAATGAAGAATAAAATCAAAGAGATACTCTTACAACTTCCCGGCTGGTTTGCCTCGTTGTTAATGATCGTACTTACCACATTCTGGACGTACTGGTCGTTTGGCGAAATGTATCACGAGGGTTGGTGGGGTTCATGGACCAACCGGGTGATCTACCTGGCTCCTGCTGCGCTGACCCTGCTGCCCACCCTTCTTGCGTTTCACCTGCCCATTGCAGGCGGGGTTTTTCTGGTTGGCGTGGGGGTCTTTGCCTTCTTCATGTTCGGCGGCGATGTGCGCTTCATCGGGCTGTTAATCGCACTGCTCGGTGCCATTTTCATCAGCGATGGTCTGCTGAAACGCAAGTTCAACCGGAAGGAAGCCAACCAACCCTGTTGGCACAGGCAATGGCGCACCCTGCTGGCTTTGTTGCTGCCTGCGGTAGCAGCCGTGAGCGTATCAGCGTATATGCTGCCGGTGGTCTTGACCCGCCAGGATGATGGCTTCCGCGGTGAGCGCACCATCAGCGGCAATGGCGTCACACTGGTCTGGGCTTCAGAAGGACCGGGGTGGAACTGGCAACAATCTTGGGGCGGGTACCCATCCTGGCAGGCTCTGGCATTGTACGGGTTACCGCCGGTTGGTTTGGATGACAAACCAGGATATCAACCCGCATGGGATGCAGAAAGCTCAGAGTTTGCCAACGCGGAGGATATGCAGGAATATAACCTGTGCCGGTATTTAAGCGAAGATGGGCTGACCCTGATGGATGAACCTCAAGACATCTGGCGTATGCCTACCACCGATGAACTGGTACGCTCTCTCAGCCGGCATGGTGAAAACGCCGGCTGCACCTGGAAAGGAGAGATCGCCCAGCAGACGCAGTGCGAGATCCTGCCGGACAAGGAATCGCCGTTATGGGCAAGTGATTTGCCGGTGATCTATTATTGGTCATCCGATTCACACACGTATCGGGAGGGGTATTTTGTAGCGTATAACGGCATGGTGAACGCCACCTACAAAGCAGGGGGAAACCCACGCCACGGTTATCGCTGTGTGAAAGAGCTTTGAAACGGATGGCTAAGCCATTCCGAGAAAATCGTAGCTAATCTTTTTTCTCAAGCTACTGAGAATAGAGAATGTGCGTTTAAGCGTGGCTTCCTCCAACGGTGTCCATTCATGTGGTGTAATCAGGTTTCCGGGTTTTCGTCCACTGCGCAACGCTTCCGCCTGGCGATGCAAGCGCATACGAATCAGGGCTTCATAAGCTGGCAGCAGTTCGTCAATCAGTTCCCTGCTGAGCAACCCTTTATCATGCAAACGAGACAGCCGGTCAAGCGTATGGGTTTCTTTAATCTGATGTTTCAATGCATAGAGCCGGGCATAGTTTACTACCGGCATCATGGCTTCCTTCAAATTTAAAGATTTCCCTCCTCCAGCCGAAGGCTCTACCAGGATGTTGCCAAAAATTCCCAACGGCGGTTTATATAGCAATGCGTTTTGGGCAAAGTGCAAAAAGAATGGCTGGTAGGCATCCATCTCTGCAAACACCCAGGCTCGTAAATCCTGTGCCAGGCTTTCATCACCGCTCATACAACGAAAATCAAAAGCCATATTCAGTTCAAGAAGTTCCTGTGGGTTAGCGTTATGTATCCAGTGCATGAAATTACGCTTCCATGCAGAAAGAGATTGGTTCCAGAGCGGATTCTTTGCCATAATTCCGCCCTGGCAGTATGCATAGCCAACCTGGTCAAGGTGATCGCATACTGTGCTTCCCAAAGCTAAAAAATACTTCCGCACTTCCTCTTCTTCCTCAGGCGATGGGTCTTCATAAATTAATGCATTGTCCTGGTCCGTTGCCAGCGTTTGTTCTTCACGCCCTTCGCTTCCCAACGATAGAAAAGCAAAACGCACCGGTGGCGGTCCGAGTACTTCTATGCTCATTTCTAATAAACGTGTAGCGATTCCGTCAGCAATGGTACTCACAATGCGATTGATATGCCGGATGCGCGCTCCGGATTGAATCAGTGTTTCAATCAAAAGCGGGAGCCGTTCATAAGCCGATTTCAACTCATCAACTGAATGCGCGTGGCGTACTCTATGGGTAAGCAACATCGCAGAATGTTGGCGATATTGCACAAGATCAATATGGCGTACAATTCCTTTAAGGTTTCCAGCGTCATCTTTTACTGCCAGGCAACTTACGTTACTTTCCTGCATTGACAGGATAGCTTCATACACCAGGGCGTGTTCGTTAATGAAACGCAGTGGTGCGCTGATGATCTGGTACACCGGGTTATCTACACCTAAACCAGCAGCCAGTACACGTTCACGCAGGTCGTGATCGGTGATGATCCCCACTGGCTCACCGTTTTGACCACAAACGACCAGGGCACTGGAACCCGTTCTGGTCATCTTAAGGGCAGCATGGGCAATCGACAGGCTCATCTCACAGGTGACTGCTTTACTGAGTACGCGATGCAGTGGTTCTTGCAAATAAAGCTGAGAGGTATGAAGCTGGGCAATCAATGCGTCGCGTTCTTGTTCAGCTTTGATCCTTTCAGTAATATCTTCCAGGATTCCATCACAGTACACGGGTTCATTGCCATCACGCACCAACATGGCAAAACAGGAAACTTCCATAAGGCTTGCGCTGGAAGGCGTCCGCATCGTCAGCCGAAAACCCTGCACAGTTTCCTCTTCAGTTAAACGAGAGAGCAACTCGCTGCGATCTTTTGGTTCAACAATGTGCTCCAGCCAGTCAAAACTTTCCAGGGTATTTTCACCATCCAGGTCAAAAAGCTGTCGCATGGCAGGGTTGGCATCCAGCAAACGAGTTCGTTTTCCCCAAGTGCTACGGAAAACGCCAAGGGGAATCGCTTTGGTGAGCGTTTTTGCCTGTCGATGGGTCTCGCCCAGGGTTGCTTCCAGTTCGCGATACGATGCCATATCCCTGGCGACCAGGATCAATCCCTCCTGACCTGCAAAGTTGATGCGAGTGGCAGTAAGCAACACTTCGACCAGGCTTCCGTCTCGATGTTTGAAATGCGCTTCGAATTGTGCCGGTACTGAATCCCCTTGCATCAACGCGGACAGGCGTTTGATTGCAGATTGATCTCTTGCAGTATCCCCCGCAAGCAAATCATCGATGGGTCTATCATTTAGTTCTTGCGCATCATATCCCAGCCGGTCAAGGAGCGCACGGTTTGAGAAAGCGCATTTACCATTTAACACCAACAAAGTGCCTTCAGCAGAGGATTCTACCAGTGTGCGGTATTTCTCGTGCGATTCCCGCAGGTCTTCCTCTGCTTTTGTGCGTTGCTGCTCAATGGCAAGGCTCTGACGGGTAATATATAAAAGGATCATCACCATTAAAGCTGTAATTGCAAGAGAAATATAAACCAGGTTGCGTTCAATACGCCGGATATCCTCACGAACATCTTCCACATAGATGCCAGTGCCAATTACCCATCCCCATGGCTCAAACAGCTTGACATAGGAAAGTTTCGGTACTACTTGAGCCGGGTCGTCTTTCCACTGCCAGTAATAATCTACATACCCAGCGCCATTCTGCTGCACAGCTTTCACAAATTCTACAAACAGTCTTTTTCCGCTCGAATCCTCAAAATGACTGAGGTCCCGCCCATTCAAGTCAGGTCGATAAGGGTGCACAATCATATTGGGTTGAAGATCCGTGATCCAAAAATAATCTTTCCCATCTTCACCATAGCGAAGCGAGCCGATGCGCTCTGCAGCCTGTTGCTGCGCTTCCGTTTGTGTCATGTTCCCATCGAGTTGCTCTTGATGATAAGATTCCAGTATGCTCCAGGCAGCCAGGGTTAATTCCCGGATGGTTTCTTGCTTGCGGTCCATTAGCTGGCGTTCCATTGTAGGGATCAATATTTGAAAAATAGCCAGGATAAACAACACCCCAACCAATACCACCGGAAAGACAATTTGAAGTGCAAATCTTCTCCACTTGCGTGGCGGTATTTTAATCTTCATAGCAAATTCACCCATCATTCAAAGCAAAAAGATCATTCGAGCGGGTAATTTTTTATTCAAATGGATATCGTTAAATCCATTATACGTTAATGACTAAAGTGGAGAGCTTTTCTATCTCCCTTTTTTCTGGATTGGTCAATTCTTTTGTACAACGCGTTCGTAAAAACGTTGCCAATCTGCTTCTGGCATATCTATCCCTGGTCCCATTCCATTATGCAGATTCGTGCTGTGGAAATCGCTACCGGCACAAACCAATAAGTTGTACTGCATTGCCAGTTTCGCCAGTTCATCGCATATATTTGGCGGATAAGGTTTGTAATAAGCTTCTATCCCGTCTAAACCATTCGATGATAGATTCGCCAGTGCTTTTTCAAGCTGATTGCGGTCTGGGAAAGTGGTAGACGGGTGCGCAAGAAACACGCACCCGCCCGCTTGTTTAACCTGTTGAATGACCTCAAAAACTTTTACCCTGCCATTGCCTTGTCGCAAAAAATCCGTTGAGGAACGCAAGTGAAATAATCGGCTTATCCAGGAGCGAAGAGCCATCCAAAACGGGTTACGCAAATCAGCCAGCAATTGATTGAAACCAGCATGATGCAGATCAAACCCGTAAGCCAACAAATGAACTAGACCATCCTGCGACTGTGCCTCAATTTCCACTCCATTAATCGTTTGAATGCCGCGTTCTGCAAGTGCTGCGTGAAAACGCGCCTGACCATGCGTCGTTTCATGATCGGTCAGCGCAGCCCAACGCACCTGCGCAACCGCAAGCAGATCGGCGAGCTGCTCAGGTGAGCGCTCGCCATCACTGAACGATGAATGATTGTGCAAATCAACGCGCATTAAATGAGAACCAGAGATATCTAATTTTCTTTAATCTCTTTCTTCTGAGTAAGCAGTGATACCACCACCAACGCAATGAAGCTGAGTGGGATGGATACAATACCGGGGTTGCTGAACGGGACAGGTGCATTCGCGGGGTCTAACCCGTAGCGAGTGAACATATCTGGCGAGAGCAGGATTAACCCAATTGCTGCCACGATACCGGTGATAATCGATGCAGTGATGCCCTTCGCAGTAGTCTTTTTCCAGAACAGCATCATCACGATAGCTGGAAGGTTTGCAGATGCTGCCACAGCAAACGCCCATCCCACCAGAAACGAGACATTCATCCCTTTGAAAAGGATGCCTAAAAGGATGGCGAAAATTCCCACCACAAACGCAGCGATCTTCCCTGCGTTCACTTTGGTTTTTTCGGTCATCTTGAGGTGGGCAAAACGGTCCATCAGGTCATGTGCCACAGCGCCTGAAGCAGCGATAATCAAACCGCTGACGGTGCCCAGCACAGTGGCGAAAGCAATAGCTGAAATAACAGCAAAGAGCATCTCACCAAAAGAGCGTGCCAGCAGAGGGGCAGACATGTTGTCATCCAGGGGGTTGACGACCGAATTGGACATTGCGCCCAGACCCATAAACAGGGTGAGGATATAGAAAAAGCCAATTGCAGCAATGGCGATGATGGTTGATTTTCGGGCTGCGGTGGGGCTGGGAACAGTATAGTACCGGATCAAGATGTGAGGGAGTGCTGCGGTACCACAAAACAATGCCAACATCAACGATGCAAAATCCAATCTTTGCAGGGGTGTTCCTTCAACTTTAAATTTCAACCCCGGGCGCATCACCTGGTTGCCTGGTGTTATTTTAGTGTAGTGAACACTCACCGAACTGCCGTCGCTGTCCGTAAAGTTGGTGACCCCCCATCGTTGAACAAGTGTATCTTTACTCGCAATCAACGATAAAAACTTGAATGGATTGACAGGTCCGGTTTCATATTCAGCATCGCTTTCACCCGCAATACTGACCAGGTTGCTCACAGATCGAAGCTGGTTATCCTCAGATGCTGGAGCACCGTTGATCCAATGTGATCCGTCTGGTTTTTTGATCTCCGATTGTGTTTCTTTTAATTGCAAGCTGCCATCTTCGCTTGCTTGATGTTGCCACCAGGTATCTGCTCCATCCTTTTGCAGACGGGTAAACGTTAATCCACCGGATTGTACCGTTTCAATTAAGGTGTATCCCGGTTCAGCGACAACCACTTGATCTCCGGTTTGCTCGGCAGAAAGCACAGCCAGCTCATAAAACGGTTCTTTTCCGCCTTGATCGGGTTGAGTTGAAAGCCCGCGCGCCAAAACAGCCACAACCAGAATCAGTGAGAAAACCACCAGCAATGCGCCTTTGATGAATTGAACATAGGTAGTTGAGGTCATCCCGGCTGTTGCGACAATGGTAATTACAATTGCACCGACCATCAACACCCCCCAGGCATGTGGTATCCCCAGCAACGGCTCTACCAGGACACCTGCACCAACCATTTGAGGGATCAGATAGAAAATGGAAACGATCAAGGTGCTGATGGCAGCCATCAGTTTGATCCCGCGCGAATCAAATTTCGAATCAAGTGCATCTGTGAATGTGAAACGTCCAAGCCGTTTCATGGGTTCAGCAACAATGAACAAGGCGACAATCCATCCACCCAGGTAGCCGATGGAATACAGAAATCCATCGTATCCGGCTGTGGCAATCATGCCGCAAATTCCTAAAAACGAAGCGGCGGATAGATAATCGCCCGCGAAAGCAATCCCGTTCACTGCCCAGTGAATCTTACCGCCGGCAGCATAATAGCCGCTGGCAGAACGAGCACGCGCAGCCAGGAAAAATGATAACCCCAACACAACCGCAACGAAGGAGAGGAAAATAGCAATTGCCATTTATTTCTCCTTTCCTGGTGCATCGCTGGTGTTGAGCTCGCGTTCTTTGAGCGCACACATTCGGTTGTAAACCAGTGCCAGCAGGAACGCGAACAAGATTAGACCAAAACCATACGTTACTGCCAGGTTTAGCCCGAAGAATACCTCTTTTTCCATCGTTAATGGACTGGCAACGTTAAGTATGACAAACCCGGCATAGACAATGCCATAAATCAAGAACATCCAGGCACCAATGCGCGTTTTATAGCGCAAAGCAGGGTCTTCGCCTGTGGGTTCAGACGGTTCATGCAACATTGAGTATCTCCTTTTTCTCGATTATTTGAGGAAATACAGGAACACAGCCCTTCCGAGAGATGGCTGCTCCAGATTTTCTCACCCAGAATAGTTTATAAGTTTTTTTCCCTTAACACAAGTAGATTTATCTGTTTTTCCGTTTTTTACATTATCTGTTTTTCGACCCCATGAATGTCATCCCTGTTGAACAATATGATAAGTGTCATGTTCGTTTATATATTTCATCCCTGTCCGAGGGATTCTATTGACAAAACCATGTGTGTTATATACAATTAGTACAAATATACAATTATTACAATTTATACAAATAGACAATATAAAAAATGATAAAGGATGAGGAACATGAGCGAAAACTTGAAGATTGAAATCGATTTTCGATCAGGCATTCCCATCTACATACAGATCATGGATCAGGTGAAACATATGATTGCAACAGGAGAACTCAACCCAGGCGACCAGCTTCCCACAGTGCGCCAATTAGCCACCGACTTGAGGGTGAACTTTAACACCGTCGCGCGTTCATACAAACTACTGGATGAATCCGGTGTGATCTCAACTCAGCACGGACGCGGCACATACATCCTTGAACTGCCTACAGCAGAAAATGGGGAACGGCTTCGCTTTCAGGATTTGCTTCGACTAACCCGCCAGTATCTGTATGAGGTGTACCGCCTGGGCTATGCACCAGACGAGGTGCGAGAAGTTATCGAAGCCAAACTACGGTATTGGCTTGAAATCGGGGAACCACAGGCATTAGAGGATGAAAATGATTGATCAGGCAAAATGGATGATTTTTTCTCTCTTGGATACTTCTAAGTTTCGGAGGACAAAATGAAAATGACAACTTTACCCACCATGGGGCGTTCATCTGGCTCGGCGGAGGTGCGCGTTAATGCAGTATCGGGTTTGCTTTTCACGTTTCTATTGCTGTTGGGCATAGGCGGTGCGGCGCTTCTGCTCTACCGAGGTGTAGGTGTGTTTTGGACGGTCGTTTGCCTGACTGTCTTCATTCTCGCAGGGATCTACACCCTCTATGCACTGAAAGTAGCGAACCAGTGGGAAAAAGCCATCGTGCTGCGCTTCGGCAAATATCGCGGGTTGAGGGGACCGGGTCTCTTCTGGATCACCCCAGTCGCCGATAAAGTAGTCGAGTGGATCGACCACCGCGTGATGGTCTCACCCTTCAGCGCGGAGAAAACGCTTACCAAAGATACCGTTCCGGTGGATGTGGATGCTGTGCTGTTCTGGATGGTGTGGGACGCCGAAAAAGCAGCGCTTGAGGTTGAGAACTACCGGGCTGCAATCACATGGGCTGCACAGACCGCACTGCGTGAAGTGATCGGCGGTCTGAACCTGGCGGACATCCTGGTCGGGCGTGCAAAAATGGACAGCGAACTGCAACGCATCATTGATGAACGCACCACTCCCTGGGGTATCACAGTGCAATCGGTTGAAATCCGCGATATCGTCATCCCGCAAGACCTGGAAGATGCCATGTCCCGCCAGGCACAGGCTGAACGTGAACGCCAGGCGCGCGTCATCTTGGGCGAGTCCGAGAAACAAATCGCCGACTCATTTGCAGAAGCCTCAAAAGCTTACCAGAACAATCCCACCGCACTGCATCTCCGTGCCATGAACATGCTCTTTGAAGGATTGAAAGAAAAAGGCGCCCTGGTAATCGTACCCAGCAGTGCTGTAGATACAATGAACCTGGGCGGGATCAGCGGCACGGTAGCGCTGGCACAGCAGGCAGGCGACTTTACAACAAAAAAATAAAAACTCAATTCCGCTTTTCCGTAGGTCGGGGAAGCCCCAAAAAAAGATCCATCCGTTTCCCCGACCTGCAACAATAAACCGGATTAGTGTGAATAGTGTTTACTTTAGGGATTTCGAAGGCGAGGTGATACATGACAAAATGGGAATATCTATCCTTCCGCGTTCCGTGGGACATGGGAAAGATAAAAGTTGAAGGGCAAAAATATCCAGTGCAAGAATACTTAAATTACCTGGGAGAGCAAGGCTGGGAACTGGTTTGTTCAACAGAACATCCGTATATAGGATTTCAACTGTTCTTCAAAAAAGAGAAATCCCGGTAACTTTGGTCAGGCAATACAACTGGCATGGCAAATCTTTGGTACAGCACTGGGATTAACCCCGGTCTTGCAATAAAATGGAGGTATGAATGACCGGTTTTTACGGAGGTTTTTACGCAGCGTCCGCTGCACACAGACGCAGAAGGATGCTTCAGGAACAGGAGGAAGAAGAACGCATGACGCGCTATTCATCGGATGACCTCAACGACAATTGGGAATTTAAGATTATCCGCTCGGAGACCGCCGAGTTTCGTAAACCGGAGGTCTTTCAACAACTGCTGCAGGAAGAATCCATCGCCGGGTGGCAGCTTGTGGAGAAACTGGACGATATGCGCATCCGGCTTAAACGCCCGGCTTCGGCACGCAAGCGAGATGCGATGCTTCCGGAAGGTTACGACCCGTACCGGACACGCTTTGGCGCCAGCACGCGCCCGATTATGCTGGTGATCCTGGTTTTGGGATTGGCAATTGCGGTGGGCGCTGTGATTCTGCCCCTTATTTTACAAGAAAGCGAAATCATCACCTCATTGGTTGCCGGGATCGGGGTAATTATTCTTTTAGTAGCGGTCATCATCATGATTTTCATACGTTTCCGTCGCTGACGATCCTGTCCAGGAGAATGCCAAGACTCTCGCCGCCGAGCAAAGTTTCATCTGAATCAAGCGGCAATAAAACATGGCTGCTCAAGGTGTTCAGCCAGTTTTGGAGTAATCCATCCATCGTTTCCAGGTCAGCGGTTACTGAAATATCCAGGGCGCGTTTTCGGTTTGTTTTCCGGAAGGCTAAAACCTCCAGCGGCGCACGCAGAAAAATCACCAGTTCAGGGGATGGCAGCAGTGCGCGCAGGCTGGTATGTAAGCGAGAGCAGAGTTCAAATTCCTCCTGGCTCAAGAAGCCGCGCTGCCTGAACAGGTGGGTAAAAACAAAAAAATCCAGGTCTAAACCGCCATCCTGTATGCCCACGCCCGGTAAAGCACGGATGGCTCTTTCCTGCTCGGCTCGATACAGTAGATAATCAATCTGGTTCGCAAGCGCAAAATGCCGATCTTTAGCAAAAGCAGATTGAAATGGTCGCTCGATATGCTGCTCTAAAAAAACTGGTAAACCGCCTGCTTCGCCCAGCTTTTTTGCCAGTGTCGTTTTTCCACTGCCGGAGTTTCCGACAATCACGATTAGCTTGCCCATATCTGTCTTAACGGCGTACGCGCTTGCGGTCAAAAGGTTCCGTCACTTCCTGTGCGGTCAGCGTACTGTACAACCGCGGTCGCCTGTACGCATTCCCCCAGACCTCATGGCTGCGATAATTACGCAGCGCTTCCAGGTCAAAACGCGCCAGGTAAACGCCCTCATCCTGCCCTGCTTCTACCAGAGTCATGTCCAATGAGTGCTCCTCCCGGTCAAATGCCATGCCGCTGTAAGCCACCGAGTGCCCGTTACCTTGCGGTGGCGGGTAATTTGCCATTGCCATGCCGGTCATGTTCTCATAAGCACGCGCCCTAAACTGGCTGAGACGGTTTTGCTCCAGTTCACAGGCGTTGGGCGTCAGGATGATTTCAGCTCCTTTGAGCATGAGCAGGCGGGCGCTCTCCGGAAACTCGCGGTCGAAGCAAATCATCGCGCCCAGTTTGACTGTACCCGCGCCAAAATCCAGATCGCAAACGCAGAAATCGCTGCCGGGTGTCAGGTGAATTTCCTTATCAAAGTCACAGGTATGCACCTTTGCATACGTGAGCAGTGCTTCTCCGTGCCGGTCGAAGAGCGTGATCGTATTGCGCGGCAGACCCTGCCAGCGCTCCAGGTAAGTGAGCGCTATCGCCATCTTAAGCTCGGTTGCCAGCCTGCAGAAGTGAACCACAAAGGCATCCTCCAGACCGACAGCCTGGGCTGCCCACTGTTCCAGGGTCTGTTCACCGGCAGGGTCAAAAAGGCGGTAGCCGTTGCTCCACATTTCGGGAAAGAGTGCCAGGTCAGCGCCTAACTGATGCGCCCGGCGGCAGAAGACCTCGCCTTTCAGCTTATTGATCTCCTGATCTTCACCGGCGCTCATCTGCAATAAAGCAATGGTGAAAATAGTCATTTTGAGACACCTCGCACAAAAGAAAGGGCGATTGTATGGATATTATTCTATCAAAACTGCATTACCCCGGAGGGCAGGATATTTTGAAGCAGAAGCATCAGGTAGAGTAACAATACCGCGATACTGTTGGTCGCCATGTGGATCGCAATCGGCAGCCAGAGCGATTTACTGCGTTCATACGCCAGGGCAATGATCACGCCCATCACAAAACTGGAGACCACCACCCCAACCGAATCAAAATGCGCCAGTGCAAATAGCGATGAACTGAGCAACACGCGCAGCCAGAATTTTAAATGAGGTTGAAAAAGGCGGTGCAGCAATCCGCGGAAATAAAGTTCCTCCGAAAGCGGCGCGATAATCCCCACACTGACAAAGGTGAGGGCAAAACCCAGCCAGGAAAATTCCATCGAACTGCCCATCATCAAATCGGCGCGCGCTTGCAAACTATCAAGCCCACCCTCGATCAGGTAACTGGCAATCAGCCCGGCAAGACCGCGCAGCGGCATTAATGCCAGCGAAAGCCCAATCGCAATGAACAACCAACTCCAGCGCCAGCGCACCGGCACAAAACCCATCGCATCCCAGGACGTCTTGTGGCGTAAAACACCCAGGTACCAGGCACTACCGCCAATGAAAACCAGGTTGGTGAGTGCCACAAGGACAATTGCCGTCTGCCCCAGATGTGGAGAAAGAAATGCCACACCGACTGAAGCCAGTGAAAACAAGCCAAACCCGCCCAGTAGATACAGCAGCAACTCACCCCACGGGAAACGCGAGGCTGCGGGTGATGCAATGGGGAGGTCGCTTTCCTCCAGGTTGGGTTTTTGCTCGTCATCCATGTTGAATTTCCTTTTTTTTTACGCGGGTTGGGGTGGACGGTGTTTGTGCCAATCGGTGGCAAGCTGATACGCGTGCGCGGTTGAAAAGAGAAGGTCTTCGCCAAAGTGCGGTCCCATCAATTGCATCCCGACCGGCAAGCCCTGCGCATCAAAGCCGACCGGAAATGCCAGTGCTGGCACGCCTGCCAGGTTGGCAGGCAAGGTAAATACATCCTCCAGGTACATCGCCAGGGGGTCTTCGCTGTGTTCCCCAAAACGAAAGGCAGTGGAAGGCGCAACTGGCGCAGCAATGACATCCACCGTCTCGAAAGCCTGAACGAAATCGCGCTGAATGAGTGTGCGCACC
>CAYRRA010000018.1:4868-34820 GCA_964426355.1 uncultured Anaerolineaceae bacterium | reverse complement strand
GTTATTTAAGACGAGTTTCAGAAAGCAAGTGTGTTGGACCCAAAAATGCATAACAGGAAGGAGAACCGATCAAAAAACAGGGACAATAGGACGAGAAAGTCTGAGATGTTGTGATTTTACGAATTCATATATAAGGAGAAAGAAATATGGCATCTGAAGCAAAAGCAGTCGCCAAAAAGCGACAAAAACGCATTCCACTTACCTACGTCGTCGCGCTGGTTCCGGTTGCCGCAGCGCTTAATATTGTAGGTGGCTATATCAACACAGCTTTGAAGCTGCCCATCTTCCTGGACATGATCGGCACCGCCGTGGTTGCCATTGTACTGGGACCCTGGTGGGGCGCTCTGGTTGGCGCGATCACCAATATCGTCAGCTCGTTCATCAGCGGACCTATCAGCCTGCCCTTTGCTGCATGTAACGTGATTGGTGCGTTGGTTTGGGGTTATGCCCATCAATGGGGTTGGGCGCGGAAGCAGTGGAGTTTCTTCCTGGTTAATGTTGCCGTCGCGTTCTTTGTCAGCCTCACCGCTGTACCGATCTATGTGTTCGTCTTCGGCGGTGCCACGGGTCACTTCGCTGACCTGATGACAGCAGCATTTATCGGTATGGGGCAGAACCTGCTCGTCTCAGTTTTCTCCTCCAACATTCTGGTTTCCCTGGCAGACAAGATTATTGCGGGTTACGTTGCTCTGGCGATTATTGAAGCTTTGCCTGCTAACCTCACCCAGGATATTAAACTGCCTAAAGCACAGGGTCTCAGCAAGATCATCATCCCGTTGGCGGGTGTGATCATCGGCGCAATCGTGATCGTGATTTCCCTGGCTATCGCTAAATAATCGCTTATCAGGCGACTATAGAGTAAGTTTAAAGGAGAAAAGATTATGGCTAAAAAACCCGCAAGTGTTGGAGGCAAAGAAGGTTTGGGATTGGGAATCATCGGTCTGGGCGTCTTGCTCCTGCTGCTCCCCGGCACCTCACAGCAAATCTCTGACCTTGAGTTCGTTTCCAGCTCAGCTTTCGGCATCCTTTTGGGCGCCACGTACGTTTTGTCTGTTTTCATCATCCTGGCTGGTGTTGCTGTTACATTTGCCAAGTTCAAGGATGACGAGGACGAAGAATAGAGCAGTCAACGTTTTTTTACTGCGAGCTTGTTCACTCAGACAGGCTTGTTGAAAAACAGCTTGTTGGTTGTTAATTTATTGGCGAGAGCGCAGCGATGTCGCTCTCGCCATATCTTGAGGATAAGGCATGGATGAAAAGAAACCCATCATCGAGTTTAAAAATGTGACCTTCACTTACGCAGGGGAAGGTAACCAACCCGCGTTGAAGGACATTAATCTCACAATTTACGAAGGGGAGTATGTGGCTTTGCTCGGTTTAAATGGCGCAGGAAAGACCACGCTTCAGCTTTGTATTAACGGCGTCATTCCCAACATGATCTCAGGTGATTTTGAGGGCGAAGTTCTGGTTTACGGAAATGACACCTATGATACACCTGTGCGCGAGATGGCAAAGCATGTCGGTATGGTGTTTGATAACCCTGAGTTTCAACTCAGCCAGATGTCGGTGGCAGAGGAAATTGCACTGGGGCTGGAGAACCTGGGCATAACGTACCAGGAAATGGTTTCCCGAATCAAAGAATCGCTGGAAACAGTGGGTCTGAGTGGTTTGGAAGAGCGGTCTCCTTTTGGTCTTTCCGGTGGACAGCAGCAGCGGTTATCCATTGCTTCCGCGTTAGCCATGCACCCCAATATCCTGGTGATGGACGAGCCCACCTCCAATGTTGACCCCATTGGTAAAGAAGAGGTGTTTTCTGTATCTGCCAAGCTCAATAAGGAACGCAAGATGACCGTTATCATGGCAGAGCATGAAGTTGAGGTGATGGCGGCGTATGCAGATCGGGTGATCCTGATGCACGAAGGCAAAATTATCCTCAACGGTACCCCGCAAGAAGTATTTAGTAATGTCGGTCTCATCGAGGAATTAGGTTTGCGCACCCCACAGGTTACCGAGTATGCGTACCGCCTGGAAAAAGAGGGCATCATGCAATTCGATGGCAAATACCCCGTAACGATTGACCAGGCGCATACCGTGTTCGAAACATTATTTAAGTAGAGAGGTGAAACATGGCAGAAACCATTATCCGCTGTGAAAACCTGTGGCATACCTATTCGGTCAACAACGTGGTTGCTGTTCGTAACGTGAATATTGAAATCAAAGCCCAGGAAATTATCGGTGTGATCGGACAGAATGGTTCCGGAAAAACCACGCTGGTAAAACATTTTAACGGTTTACTTAAACCCACCCAGGGTAAGGTGTTCGTTAAAGGAAAAGACACCACTCCCCTGCGTGTTCAGGAATTAGCCGCGGATGTAGGGTATGTGTATCAAAACCCCAACCACCAGCTTTTTGCCCGAACAGTGGTCGACGAGTTGGAGTTTGGTCCGCGCAATTTGGGCGTGAGCGAAGAGGAAATTGTCGAACGGCGAGAGCAAGCCATTGAGTTTTTTAAGTTACAGCCCTATCGCGATTTACACCCATATCGTATTGGTTTCCCTTTGCGCAAGTTGGTGGGTATGGCTTCGATTTATACGATGCGCCCGGCGGTGTTTATCCTGGATGAACCTACCACCGGACAAGATAACATCACGACGCGTACCGTTTACAACCTGATTGGACGTTTGCGGGATGAAGGCGCAACCGTTTTATGCGTGGCGCATGACATGATCCTGCTGGCAGAGGTGGTAGAACGAATGTTGGTGATGCGTAATTCGGAACTGATTGCTGACGCGACCCCGCGTGAAGTTTTTTCTGATTATGAACTGATGCACAGCACACACTTGACCCCTCCCCAGATTACCGAGCTTTCCGTCAGAGTGCGCCGTGATGGTAATAATGTACACGATGTAAAACTGAGTGTTGATGAAATGTTTGAGCATACGAAGCAGACTGTGAATGCGAATCGAGGAGGTGCGTAGATGCAAGGTGTAGCCATCCCTATTACAATGGTAGCAGGTGATTCGATCATTCACCGCATTAATCCACTTTCCAAACTGCTTTGGACGGTGGGTATCCTGGCAATTTCCTTTTCCACACGCAACCCTGCCATTCTGGGTAGCATTTTTCTGGTCGGTTTGGTGCTGGTGTTAGTTGGGCAGGTTGGTAAAGCGTATCTGCGAGTGGTAATGATTCTCTTCCCTGTCAGTCTTACACTGATTGTGATGCAGAGCATTGCGCCCGCTTTCCCCAGACCCTGGACGCCCATCATTCCGCTCGGTCCTTTTACCATCTGGCAAGAAGGTATTTATAGCGGCGTTACCATGTTGCTGCGCATCATGTCCATGACCACCTTTGCCCTGGTGACGATCATGACTTCGCACCCCAGTGATATCTTTACTTCGCTGCAAAAAATCGGTTTGCCTTACACAATGAACTTCATTCTCACCATGACCCTGCAACTGATCCCTATTTTGCAGAGTGAGTTTGCAATTGTTCTCAATGCACAGAAATCAAGGGCGATGAAGGGTACTGGTTTTGGCGCGATCCTGCCCAGTATGGTGCCGGTTTTCGTTGGCGCAATTGAACGGGTTCAGCAGCTTTCTATTTCGTTGGAGTCACGCGCTTTTGGCTCGAAAGGCAACAAGACCAGCTTCCGCCAGGTTAGCATGAACCTGCGCGACTATATCATTTTGATTGCCGGTGCAATATTTACCGTTGGCATGATGTACTGGATCATCGTGGACAAAAGCCTGGATTGGAGCAAGACTCTCACATTTGCCCCGGTGCCTTCGCTGATTTTGGTCATTGGCGCAGCATTGGGTTTTCTCACTTTCGTATTCTTTGCTCTACGCACTGTTTTGCGCGCATAAGGACAGGATAGAAAGGAGATATCATGCCGCCAACAACAGATATCATGCACCATTTGCAATTGAAGCGTGGGGATGTGGGTCGCTATGTTTTTTTACCCGGTGACCCCGGACGCTGCGAGTTGATTGCGAGTTACTTTGATAATCCGCAATTGATGGCATATAACCGTGAATACAAGACCTACACCGGTACGCTGTTGGGTGAAAAGGTTTCGGTGACTTCAACAGGCATTGGCGGACCTTCTGCGGCAATTGCGGTTGAAGAATTGATTATGATTGGCGCGGACACTTTCATTCGAGTAGGTACATCCGGCGGTATGCAGCCCTATTTGCACAGCGGTGACCTGGCTGTGGTGACCGCTGCCATCCGCGATGGCGGCACAGATCGGCATTATATGCCGGTTGAATTCCCCGCGGTTGCACACATTGATGTCGTTCTGGCGCTGCGGGATGCTGCTCTTAAGCTGAACAAAACTCACTACCTGGGGATCGTTCAGTCCAAAGATTCTTTTTACGGTCAACATCAACCGGAGCGTATGCCGGTTGCCAGCCATTTGTTGGACCGCTGGAAAGCGTGGGTGGATGGCGGGGCGTTGAGCTCAGAGATGGAAGCAGCCACCCTGTTTATCCTTTCCAGCATTTATCGCGTGCGTGCCGGTGCTGTGATGATGATCGGAATGAAAGAGGAGAGCGAGGAAAAACGCAAGGCGTCCCGCGATCTGACCGGTCTGATCTCAACAGCCGTTGAAGCAGCAAAAATTTTGATCCAGCAGGATCAAAAATAGAGTCGGTTAAAAGAGGAGTGAATAATGGCAGAAGATGAGGTTTTATATCATATTCAGATGAAAAAAGGCGATGTCGGTCGCTATGTGTTTTTGCCAGGTGACCCCGGACGCTGCGAGTTGATTGCAAGCTATTTTGATAATCCAAAACTGGTTGCCCACAACCGGGAATATAAGACATATACCGGCACTCTGCTGGGTGAAAAGGTCTCTGTCACTTCAACGGGTATTGGATGTCCTTCAACAGCCATCGCTGTGGAAGAATTAGCCATGATTGGCGCAGACACCTTTATCCGCGTGGGTACATCGGGTGGCATGCAGCCACATCTACGCGCCGGTGACCTTGCGATTGTCACCGCTGCCATCCGCGATGAGGGCACCACCCTGCATTACATGCCGGTGGAATTTCCTGCCATTGCGGATATTGAGGTGACCCTGGCGCTGCGTGCAGCCGCTGAAAAACTGGGCAAGCCCCATCACCTGGGCATCAGCCAGTCTAAAGATTCCTTTTATGGTCAACATCAGCCGGACCGTATGCCGGTTGCCAACCACCTGCTGGAACGCTGGAAAGCCTGGAAGATGGGTGGAGCAATTTGCTCTGAAATGGAAGCAGCAACCATCTTCATCGTCTCCAGTATTTTGCGAAAACGCGCCGGTGGCATTATGCTGTTGGCTGCCAATCAGGAGAGTGATGATCGCACCGTGGTGCACGATCTGACTGACCTGCTTCAGACCGGCATTGAAGCGGTCAAAATTTTAATTGAGCAAGACAGAGAGAAGAAATAACATCGGTAAACCCCTGTTCTACCGGGAAATTTTCGTCAGAATCATTGGATTGTGATGATCGTATGCAGGTTTCGCCCCGGAATGGGTGAAACCTGTTTTATATAATAATGGATAACAATGCAAATCATCAAACACAATAAATGGTTGATGAGATTGTTTATGTTGGTAAAGGAGTAAAAGAAATGGCTCTGAATGCAGAATTACAGCATCATATACAGCTTAAGCGCGGCGATGTGGGGCGCTATGTGCTGCTTCCCGGTGATCCGGGACGTTGCGAGAAAATCGCAAGTTACTTCGATAACCCGCAGTTGATGGCTTACAACCGGGAATACAAGACCTATACCGGCACGCTGCTGGGCGAGAAAGTTTCGGTCACTTCTACCGGCATCGGCTGCCCTTCAACAGCTATTGCCGTCGAAGAATTGATTGCCATTGGCGCGGATACATTTGTCCGCGTGGGCACATCTGGCGGTATTCAACCCGGTACACATGCTGGGGATATTGCCGTGGTGAGCGGCGCCATTCGTGATGAAGGCACCACGCTGCATTATATGCCAGCAGAGTTTCCGGCTGTGGCGCATATTGACGTGGTGCAGGCAATGATCCAGGGTGTAAAAAATGCCGGGCTGCCTTACCGTGTGGGCATCAGTCAATCGAAGGATTCGTTTTACGGGGAAATTGAACCAGAGCGCCAACCGATTGCCAGCCGTTTATTGGCACGCTGGAAAGCCTGGGTGGATGGTGGCGCTATTTGTTCAGAGATGGAGGCTTCAGCGATTTTTATCCTGGCGAGCATTCACCGCGTGCGTGCAGGCGGTGTGATGTTGATGGGTTCTTCGCCTGAACTGGCACCCAAAACCCAAGAAGAAGAAGCTGAATTTGAAAGGATGTTCACGGTCGATCGCGTCATCCTCGCCGCCATTGAAGGCTTGAAAGTTCTGATCGCACAGGACAAACAAAGCTGATCGAGGAAGTCGTTTTGTCTCACCCTGCACGCTTCGGCGGGCAGGGCGAGGTTCTTTGTGGATAGGTACACGGAAAGAGGCTGTCCGAAAAAACTAATGGTTTTTGGACAGCTTTTGCGGGCAAAAACACGTTCGCGAGGGTCTGCGTGCAGCACTCAGCATAACGGTACGCATGGTTTGTCATCTCGAATAGGATGAAATTGTCAACGAGCAGAGCGAGAAGACCTCAGAGATATCTCCAGGCGGCAATTATTCCTCAGCATGCGCTTGTGCAACACATGCGTTCGTGGGGATCCCTCCTATCGTTGGGATGACAGGATATAGCTTGCTGCCAGCATTGAGAAACGTATAACCAGGAAAACGAACCCCCGGTTTGTCATCCTGAACGCAGTGAGGCATCTCCTTTACCATTGCCCCGGGTAGCAAGCAGCCCCGACAAGCCAGCAAACGCCTCTTCTATGCACAGCATCACATTTTATAGAAAGTTGAACCGTCAAAAGAAAAGTATGCAAAGTAGCGATATTCAAAAATTAGAACAAGATTATCCCGACTATATCGAAAAAGTCAGGAAAAATTATTGGTGGAATTTCATCGTTATCATGCTGGATTCGGCATTTTTCTCGTTTTCAGTCACCATGCTTTCGCAGGATACCATCATACCGTATTTTGTATCCCAGTTAAGCGACCTGAAAATTTTCATTGGGTTGGTGCCAGCGCTTTATTACCTGGGCTTCTATCTGCCGCAGTTGATCGGCGCATACCTGGTTACCGGAAAACCAACCCGCAAGAAATATATTCTTTGGATTTCGGTTGCCGAGCGCGTTGCAATTTTGGTGATTGCTGTAATCGCGCAATCGTTGGATTGGTTGACCGACCAGCAGGCATTGGCGGTGCTGCTGGTGGCATTCATGGCATATTCTGTCACCACCGGGTTGATTATTCCAGCTTACAACGATTTCATCAGCAAGACCATCATTCAGCGGCGCGGCTTTTTTTATGGCGCCATGAACGGTTTAGGCGGATTGATTGGCTTTGCTGCTTCGCTTACCGCAGCTTATTTCCTCGATCAGTACAGTTATCCGCAGGACCTGCGCCTGTTGTTCTGGGTGGGTTTTGCCACCTCTTTCATATCTCCCTTTTTCATCGCTGCATACCGCGAAGAGCGGTTTCCCTTTAACGGCAAGCGGGAGACGTTGGGTGAGTTTTTTAGAGCCATCCCGGGGCATATCAAGACCTCGCCCGGTTTTAGCCGCTATATGTGGGTACGGGCGCTGCTCAGCCTGGGACTGCTGGCAAATTCTTTTTACGCATTGTATGCCATTCAGCGCTTTGATTTGAATGAGGGTGTTTTGGGGATCATCACCATGGTCATTCTTCTTTCCCAGAGCGCGATGGGCTTTTTGTGGGGATGGCTGGGCGATCACTTTGGCTTCAAGCTGGTCTATGTACTCTCTGCTGTGTTGGTAGTGTTGATGGGATTGCTGGCAGTTACCGCAGTCAATATTTTACCTTTCTATGTCATTGCTTTTTGCATCGGCGGGATCTATGCAGTTACCCGCACAGCCGATTCCAACATGGTCTTTGAACTTGCCCCACCTAGCGAAACCAGCCGGTTCATCGGTATCTCCAATACTTTCGTCGCGCCTGTCATTACGTTGGCTCCCCTTGCTGGTGGCGTGGTGGTGGAATACTTAAGTCACCAGGTCTTGTTCTGGTGTGTTCTGGCGATTGGCGTGCTTTCCGTTCTGCTGACGACCATCTATATGCCCAATCCACGCAAGAATGAAGATGTGGTGAGCGCAGAAACCTGACTGACTGGTCTTTAGCGTTCGTCAGTCATATACATCTCTGCCTTGCTGCAGATGATTGAAGCATATCTCTTCCATCCCTGCGGCAATAGCAGGCGTTTTTGCCTGTCAATGGGTTTTCTTGGAAGTGTCTGCCCTGAGAGGATATCGATACAGATTGGTCTCCCAGCGGATAAACCCCAGTCGCTGATAGAGGCGGTTGGCGCTTTCGCGCGCCGGGTTCGATGTCAGGCTGAGCGAATGCGTACCCATCTCTACGGCTGCCTCGATTGCGGCGAGGGAGAGCGCTTCACCGATCCCCTGGCTGCGATAGGCAGCATCTACAATCACATCCTCGATCCAGGCGTGCAGCCCGGTAGGCGTGCGGTAGAAACCCAGCGCAGCGCTGCCAGCAAGCTGCCCATCTCCGGCGCGCGCCATAAAAATCCGGCACGATCCGGAAAGCAGGATTTGCTCGAGCTCTTCGCGCGTGGGAGGTCGGGTTTCTGTAAGCTGGGGGAATAGTCGTTCGAAGGCAGCGGTAATCTCGTCATCGATGTGTTTCAACTCGTAGATTTGCATTGTCGTTTAGTGCTCATACCAGTGGAATGTTTCTACGATCTGATCGAACACGGCTGTTTCTGTGTCAAAATCGAATTCCGGCGGCGGTGTGGGGTAGTTATATGGGTTGGTAGAGTGTAACACAAAATTGAAGCTGATGCACAAATTGGTTTTTCCGGTAGTATAAGCAATCCATTGCCAGATATTGCCTGCACCGGCATCGGAGCCGCTTTGTTTTAAGAAATTTTTGCCGTTGATCACCAGGTTTTCGCTTTCGTAGGCTTCAGGCGGGTATCCTTCTGCCATTGCGCTGCTGCATGTTGCACTGCTTTCCTGGATGATAATGTCCAGGTATTTTTCGCCCAGGTTGGTTCCGGGTTCTACCGGAAGGTCGATCCGGGCAGTGTTAAAATCGGTCTCCTCGAATTCGGATTCGGGCGGGTATTGAACGTAGAACCCGTAATGCTCATTACAGTACACCGACCAACCCTTCACAGGAAGCTCAGCCGGCGGGCATGCAGCCGCGGCAGGCAAATCGGCGGGGGGTTCCGGCGGGTTTGTTTGGGTGGGCGGCGGGGTATTCGTATCAACAAAGGAAGCCTCGGGGCTGGAAAGCGAGTCGGGCTCCGCGGTTGGCGTGCCGCCATTAAAGGCACAAGCCAGCAGCAAAACGGAAAGAATAAAAAGAGAGATTAATTTCACAGTACGGTTCATAGTATCCTCCATATCTCCGACTGAGATTTCGTTCGGTGATGCCTTTTGCTTGGGCTATAATTTGAGGCATCAACGATGAATGCAGTTGGAGAGTGTGAGCGTTATTTTGATTATACGATTAACCGGCGATTTATTCTCCGAAGATGAATGTTGACAAGAAAAGGCGAGACAACATAGAGGTAGTAAACGATGACTGCGGGACCTTTTGAAGTAATTTTTATCCTGGTTTTGATCCTGGGAAATGGTTTTCTGGCGATGTCAGAAATTGCCATTGTCTCAGCGCGCAAGGCGCTTCTGCAAAGCCGGGCAGCAGGCGGTAGCAAGCGTTACCAGACCGCCGTCGAACTGGCAAATTCACCCGGGAATTTTCTTTCCACCGTACAGATTGGCATCACCCTGGTGGGCATCCTGGCGGGCGCGGTGGGTGAAGCCGCCCTGGCGGATGAACTGGAGCATTGGCTGATCTCGATTGGTGTGGGGCAGGCAACCAGTGAGGTGTTGGGTGTGGGGGTAGTGGTGCTCATCATCACCTATCTTTCACTGATCCTGGGCGAGCTCGCGCCCAAGCAGATTGGGCTGCTGCATGCAGAAAAGGTTGCCGCGGCTGTGGCGCCGATTATCCATGTGTTATCCATCATCACGCGTCCTTTCGTTTGGTTGTTGAGCCTGACTACACGATTTGTGCTGCGCGTCTTGGGTATTCATCCTTCAGACGAACCATCCATCACAGAAGAGGAAGTAAAAGTGTTGATCGACCAGGGCACGGCGCTGGGGGTGTTTGAACCTGTGGAGGATGTGATCGTCGACCAGGTCTTCCGGATGAGCGATCAGAAAGTGGTCAGCATCACCATCCCACGCGGCGAAATCATTTGGTTGGATACGGAAGATGCACCTGAAGAAAACTACAAAAAAATGGCGAAGAGCAATTATTCCATCTATCCGGTGGCAAAAGGCGATCTGGATAACATGCTGGGTTTTGTGCGCAGCCATGAACTGCTCGCACAAAGCCTTGCCGGAAAACCAATCGACCTGAATGCGGCGATTCATCCACCCCTGTATTTACCCGAAAACATGCCGGTTTTTGAGGCTTTGAAACGCTTTCGTGAAACCGGCGATGAATTCGCTTTTGTGATTGAAGAACATGGCGGCGTACAAGGGATAGTTACCTTGCAGGATATCCTGGAATCGCTGGTGGAAGACCTTCCCAGCCGTGAGGAAAGCGAACACCCCAGCGCACAGCGGCGTGCAGATGATTCCTGGCTGGTTGACGGAACGATCCAGATCGATGAATTTCGCGAGCTATTTGGCTTGCATGAGTTCCCCGGCGAAGTACAGGGCTATTACCACACCCTGGGAGGCTTCATCATGACAGCGCTTGGCGAAGTACCGGATGAGGGCGACGGGCTGGATTGGCAGGATTTGCATATTGAGGTGATCGATATGGATGGTCGGCGCGTGGATAAGGTGCTGGTGATCCCTCAAAAGAGCGTTCGCTCAAACCTGAAAAACCCGCCTAAGGAGCATTTGAAGCCGTAAAAACCTGTGTCCTATCTCCACAATTTTTGGATAGATACCAGGAATAAGAACGAACCTGACCGGATGAAATGCGGCAGGTTTACCTGACGATGAGATGGTTGTGGATGATCCAGACCGAGGTCATCAGCGAGGCGATAGCTGCCATACTGAAAACCAGTTCCTTTTTCAGCGGCATTTTCACGTTGCGCACCAGGTTGTACCCGAAAAGGAAGATGGTTGGAAAGAGCGGCATGGAGAAAAGGTTCCAATCGCTGTAATGACCGATCATGGAAACCCAAGTGAGCGCAAAGGGCACGCCACAAATCATCCCCACACCAAGAAAGGCGTTGAAACCGCTCAGGTGAATGCGCCGGAAGAGAAAGATCAGCAGAAGAAAATAGATCAGCGGGAAGATCACCGCAAACATGTTCAGGCGTGAGAAGAAGGAAATTGGTTCGAGTGGGATGAAGTTCGCCAGCACGTTTCCGGCGCGCCCCAAACCCCAACTGGTATCGCGCATATTGCTCAAAGAAGCGCCGTTGAACCCAAAGAACAGCAGCGTAAGGCTGATGTGCGCCGCCAGCCCCAGCCATCCGGCAATCAGGGTGCGGTAGCTGCGCCGGTAGACCTCGACGATGGAGAGGAAGAAAAGCGTGGGGATGAGAAAGAGCGTCTCCATGTGAAAGGTCATCACCAGAGCGAGGATCATAGCCGGGATGGGGAAGGCGATCTCCCCTTGCAGGTAAAGGTACGTGACGTAAAAGTAAGCCAGCACCATGGTGATGCTGATGGAATAGTATTCCATATCGCCAAAGAGGAGCTGGATATAACCGCCGGTCATCAGCAAGAGCACGAGGAAAACCGCTTTTTCCGGAACCAGGCGGCGGGCGATGCGGTAGAGCAGCACCAGGAAAAACGGTGCAGCCAGGCAAGCCAGAATTTGGTAGCTGGAGGGCACATCCCACCCAAACAGGGTGTGCATGATGATATACGTGGTGGAATGCAGGTTGGATTCCCACATCTCATCTAACCGGACATGGATCATACCCAGCTTGAATTGTGTGGGCAGCCAGCCCATGTAAATTTCCATATCCCGGCTGATCATATTGCTGCGCAGGAAATAGGTGAGGAAGAAAAACAGCACCGCAGCCACAAAGAGCCAGATGGGTTGGCGGTCGATGATATCGTTCAGTTTGCGTGAGATGCGCCCCACTGCTTGTGGGTAGCGGCGCAGCGCCCACAACCCGGCAGCCAGGGCGATGAACCACGGGATGAGCCAGTAGGAAGAAAAGTATTGAAGCTGCTTGAACCCGAACCCAAAGATGACCTGTTTCAGCGTGGCATCTTCAAGGAAATTGGGGTCGGGCAGCGGGGTGACAAAAAAGCTGGTGTAGATGTACATGAACACCATCCACAGCAGCATGAGTGCATAGGCAACCGTTTCTATCCAGGGGTTTTTGCGCGGTTGGTCTGCGCGACTGGGAAGGTCCGGCAGGTTGGCATATTTGCGTTTGCGGGTGATCAGATGCAGGCTGATGAACAGAATGGCAAAGGAAAGCAGGAAGAAGATGTTCATCCCGATGCTGGCGTACTTGTTGGGCGTTGGGATACTGGCGTAATAGCCCCATAGCCCGGCATTGATCAAAACCGCAACAGCAAGCCCGATCGTTCCCCAATTAGCAAGTTTTCTTTGTGTAGCGGATAATGAACCGCTTTCGGCATCGGTTTTTTTTAGCAAGAACCAGCCGTTGTAGACCAGCAGTACCGCTCCCTGAATACAAATTGCCATGCTCCATAAGACAGACCAGCGGATGCGTTCATAGAGGAAAAGGTACAATACGGAGCGCGGAAAAAGGTTGGGGTTAAGCAGAAATTCGAGCAGCAGCACGCCCAGGCTCCAGGCGACCATCACGGAAAAGAGGGCTGCGGTGCCAAACTCGAAACGCTGGAACCAGTTCCGCAATCTCTCATCCAATTTCTGCGCATAGCTTTCCGAAGACCAGCATCTTACGGCGAAATAAAACAGAAAACAGAGGATCACCAGGTGTACCAGCAAAATACCCAACCTGACAGCCGAATAACCCAATAACAGCGCGCGGTCTTCTTCGGAGGCGGGCAGTCGGAGGATACCAATGGTCGAGAGAACGCCCTCGATGGCTGAGAGTGTAAAGAAAATGGCAAGCGATATTCGTCTGGATTTTTGCGAATTGGCAGCAGGCATAGTTCTGGATTATATCATCCTTCAGTTGTCAGGGTGTCACAGAGTTGTGGGTGCGTTGTTCGTATTACGGTGAGTTGAAATATTCCTGGTACAGCGCATCTTTGACAAACACCAGACCGAACGAGTCACGGTAAATCAACCGGTATCCCTGGATTGTTCCATCATCGGCGTCCTGGTAAAACTCGCGCCCCTTTGCCAGTTTTTCAGGGTCGATGCCTTGCACTGCAGGGTTGAGGTAATCGTAAATCCTGCCCTGCATGAGCAGCAGAAAATCGTATTTCCGTTCCTCGATAAAGTCGTAAGTGAGTACCTCAAAGATGGATTCGGTCACCCAGGGTGAATCGGCGGGCACATACATGCGCACATCATGATAGACGTAGTATTTCTCGTTTGGCAGGGCTGCAAGGCTTTTGAGCGCTTGTTGATAAAACTGGATCGATTCGTCGTTTTCCAGGCGATTGAGCTGGCTGGTGTAACGGGGTATGTTGCTCGCGGTGTAGATGCTGAGCTGTGTCAGCACGATGGCTGTCAGAAATAGTTTGGGGGCGGCGGTTTGCCATGCTTTCTTTTGAGGATCGGTTTTGCCGTGGTGGAACAGATTTCGCAGGTCTTCTTTGTCCGGCAGGATGAATGCCAGGCAGGAGAAAAGCGGCAGCGCTACCGGCAGCCAGTATTGAAACTTAAAGTGAATGATGCTGAAATCGAGCACGGACATCGGGATCAGCCAGGCGAGGATGAGGGTCTGGAGCAGGCGGTCGGAACCGCGCCAAATCCCCCAGGTACAGGTAGCCAGTGCTGTTAGCAGGATGAGCCAGCCGCCGTAGTAGGTTTTCAAGGTCGGCAAGGATGCCAGCAGCCCTTTGGGATAGACCACATCGTACCCTTGCGTGAGGAAGATCGATTGGGTGCGCATCACATCGAAGAACCGCTGGCGCACACCGGAATAGATCAGGATTGGGTTTGAGGCAAAATAAGCCACCCCCATCACCAGCAAATATCCCAGGGAGGCGAGGATCAGCTTTTTAAGCGAGGCTTTTTTGCCGAAATATCCGATGAGCAGGTACACAAAGACAGCCAGGAAGAAGTAAAACCCAATCCCTTTGGTCATGGCTGCAATACCGCACATGGCTGCCGATATGAAGAAAAATCGTCCAAAGCGCAGCGCATCCAGGTGCAAAAAGAAAAGCGCCAGCGTAGTGAAAAGGATTGCCAGACCATCGGGATGCCACCAAAAATTGTTTTGTACCACTGCTGGTAGGCTGATGAGTAATATAAATAGCAGAACTGCCTTGTAAGAACGAAAGCGTGTTTGCATGTAGACGATGATCCAGATGGCTGCCAGCAGTGGCAGTACACTGACGACCTGGCGCAGCACCGTCATGACCAGGGTGGTGTTGTGCAGTTGACCAGCCCATTTCACCGGCAGCAGCGCCAGGGCGGAGACAGCAAAATAGGGATAGCCGTAAAAGTAATAATCGTAAAAAGCAAAGTTGAGTAACGCCTGCTTGATCGAATCGGCAGGTTGGATCATATCGAGCACGTAGGGCAGGGGGACGGCTTCGTCTGGCTGAAAAACCAGCACCATTTTGCTGTCTACGGATGCAAGCGAATTGGGGAAATAAAAAATAACGAAGTATGCGGCGCTGAGGAGCGCGAGGGTCAGAAGGATGATTTTCTGAGTTCGGTTCATCAAGCGAATTATACCTTTATTCCATTTTTAGCCGCCGAAGGATGATCTGCGAAATTTCTTCGTCCGCCAGTTTAACGCTGCCGGTCAGCGGGTCGTTGAGGATGGGGATTGCCTGCACAGATTGTACACCGTTAGCCCCCAGGGTGACCAGCAGCACAGCCGAACGGCGCACGTCTGGCGGGGTGAACTGGTCAAAGAGTGCGTTGCCCAGGCTGTATACCGCCAGGGTGGAGATGGCAAAGGGGGGGCTATCATGGCCCCCCCTTTGCCAGGCAACAGGCTGAAGCACATGTGGGTGATGCCCCCAGACCACAACTGCGCCAGCGTTGAACATTTCCTGGGCGAGGGCTTCTTGACGAGCACTGGGGCTGGACTGGTATTCCAACCCCCAATGCAGCGAGACAATCACCTGTGCGCCGTACTGTTTTGCAGCGCGGATCGCGCGAATAGCGCCGTCAATGTCGAGGGGTGTACCGACATCATCGAAAGCCAGTAAAGCCAGCTTGATGCCGTTGCGTTCCAGGATCAGCGTTTCACCGGGGGGTAAGGCAGCCAGGTCAGCATTCTCCAGGACGCGGGCGCTTTCCACCACCCCATCCGGTGTGCAGTCCTGGGCATGGTTGTTTGCCAGCGAGAGCACATCCAGCCCGGCAGTCCTGAGCGCCTCGACTGCCGCGCCAGGCGCACACAGGTTGTATTCGCCCGCGGCGAGTGCCTGGGTAACACTGGTGGGGATGCTTTCCGCCAGGGGTGATTCCAGGTTCGCCAATGCCAGGTCGGCGGGTTCCAGGATGGGGGCAAGCCCGGTGAGGGCGTTTTCCCATCCGCCGGACGCGTATAGAGAGGCAATCCCGCGCCCCAGCATCACGTCGCCCAGCAGCGCCAGCCGAACCGTAGGTAGAACAGGCGGATGGATGCGGTGACTGGTTTGCATGGCGCAGAACAGCACAGCAAACAGTGCAGCCAGGGCTGCCAGTTGAGGGAGGAGTCGCCGGGGCATAGCTTAATGGTACCTGCATTTGCGCGCAATCGGGGAGAAACAAAGCTTTTTTTGATCGTGCACTTTGCTTGTTATACACCAAAAAAGCATATATACTGTTTTTGGTGGTTCTGAGGATGTACCGTTCCAGGGTGTCTTCATTACCCGTATTTTAAACTCTGCATTGAGAGGTTACATGTCTGTACAGCAGTGGATTATCTTTGGAACACTTTTACTCACCTTGTTTCTGTTTGTTAAAGGTCGCTGGCGTTATGATATCGTCGCTCTGCTGGCGCTGCTGATTGTAACCCTGACCGGGCTGGTGCCGATGGAACGCACTTTTTCCGGTTTCAGCAATGCAGCCGTGATCACCGTGGCTGCTGTGCTTGTGTTGAGTCGAGGTTTACAAAATTCGGGGATTGTTGAATGGATTGGGGAAAAACTCTCCGGGCTGAAGGGTGGCACCACCATTCAGCTCGCGGCATTGACCCTGATTGTGGCGGTGCTTTCGGCTTTTATGAACAATGTGGGCGCACTGGCTCTGTTGATGCCTGTTGTGTTGAGGCTATCACAGAAGAAAGATATCCCTGCTTCAAAGCTGCTCATGCCCATTGCTTTTGCGTCACTTTTAGGTGGCATGACCACGTTAATTGGCACACCCCCCAATATCATTGCGGCATCCTTTCGCCAACAAACCGGTGCCGAGCCCTTCAGAATGTTTGATTTTTCGCCTGTGGGTGTGGGGGTGGCTGCAGCAGGTCTGCTCTTTATCGTCCTGATTGGCTGGAGGCTGATACCAATTCGCCGATCTAATTCCGGGACAGGTTCTTTGTTCGAGATTGAGAATTACATCACCGAGGTGCGCGTTCCTGAAAGTTCTGAACTGGTAGGAAAGCGCCTGAGAGAGATCAACGCGTTTACAAAGGCACAGACGGTGATCATTGGTCTGGTGCGGGGCAAAGAGCGCCGTATGGAGCCGTCTGCGTTAACGGCTATCCAGGCAGAAGACATTCTCATCCTCAGTTCGGATGCTGAAAATCTCAAAAAGCTGGTTGAAACATCCGGCTTGGAGTTGGTGGGAAGTAAAAAAATCATCAAGGCTGAACTGGAATCGGAAGAAGTGACCATGATCGAAGTGGTCATCATGCCCAATTCGATTATGCTTGGCAGCACAGCCCGCAGCCTTAACTTAAGAGCGAATCATGGGATCAACTTGCTGGCAATTTCACGCCAGGGTGTGGTTCTGAGGAACCGCCTGGATCGCATTCGTTTCCGCACCGGGGATGTGCTGCTTTTGCAAAGCCATGTTGTCACGCTAAAGGAAACGATGGATGTATTGGGTTGTTTACCCCTAGCCGGGCGCGGGCTGCGCATCGGGCAGTCGCGCAAGATGCTGACCGCCCTCGCCATTTTTGGCGGCGCCTTGTTGATTGCTGCCGTTGGGCTGCTCCCGGCACAGGTTGCTTTCATCGCAGCAGTTGTTGTAATGTTAATGACAAAGATTGTTTCACTGCGCGAGGCGTATGAAAGTGTTGACTGGTCGATCATTATCCTGCTGGGTGCGATGATTCCGGTGGGCGAGGCGCTGGAGACGACTGGCGGCGCTCAACTGATTGCCAATTCTCTTCTGCAAGTTTCTCAGAACTTACCGCCAGTGGGTACGCTGGCGATCATGCTAATTGCGACGATGTTCCTCTCCGATTTGGTCAACAATGCTGCTGCCGTGGTTCTCATGGCTCCCATCGGGATCAGTGTCGCACAGGGGATGGGTGTACAGGTTGACCCCTTCCTGATTGCTATTGCCATCGGCGCTTCCTGTGCTTTTCTCACACCCATCGGGCATCAGTCCAACACGTTGGTGATGGGTCCTGGGGGTTACAAGTTCGGCGATTACT
Organism: uncultured Anaerolineaceae bacterium; assembly: GCA_964426355.1. GTDB lineage: Bacteria > Chloroflexota > Anaerolineae > Anaerolineales > Anaerolineaceae > JAJFTV01. The sequence goes on along the minus strand of CAYRRA010000018.1, from coordinate 17,059 downwards.
GGCGCATGGGACTTTTGCTGGAAATCATCGTTGCTGCTGTTGCCATCCCGTTGATCACCCATTTCTGGCACTTATAGGCTGCGCCCCGGCGCAGCCCATCCGGTTTCTTTTACCCGTGCTTATTCCTCGTTCAAAAAACTGGTCGTAATCAGCGCATACATCTTGCTGATTATTTCCAGCCATTCCAGTTGTACGAACTCATCTGGTTTATGCAAACCATCCTGTGGGGGTCCCAGGTGCAGGCAGGGGATGTTCTCTTCACCAGCAAAGACATTTGCATCTGTGATGACCGTGCTGCAGTTGTAATGGGGGGCTTTACCCATGACCTGTGTGTAGACTTTTTCAAAGACCTGGATAATCGGTTCGTTATGGTCGATGCTGACGGTTTCGTACGTGGGCGGCTTGAGGCGGATATCCACTTCGGCGTTCAGGTTCAAGCTGGCAACCAGTTCCTGCATATCTTGCAGGGCGCCCTGGCTGGTTTCACCGGGAACGAGCACGCGGTTGACTTCAAAACGGCAGCGGTCCGGCACCATAACTGAGTACACCTGGTAACCACCTTCGATTTTCAATGTGCAGAAATTGCCCTTTCCAAAGCCAGGGTAACTGCGCAAATTAAGCTGCTTCAGAGCAGCCAGGATTTTGCCCGCTTCTTCGATGGCGTTGATTCCCTTATGCGGGTAGAAACCGTGGGCAGACAGTCCTTTGACGGTGATGTCGTAAAGGATTTTGCCGGTGATGCCCAAAGGAACGGGCATATCTTCATTGCCAGGGAAAGGTTCAGCCAGGATAATGGCATCACAATCGAGATAACCGCTTTCCAACGCTGCCCGCGAACCTTTGGAATAGGCTTCTTCATCGACGACGGCAGAGAAGGAGACCTCACCCGGAAAATCGCACCCGCAAAGCTGAATGGCGCGCAGTAGGTTGAGAATGCAGGCGATGCCTGATTTCATATCGCAGGCTCCCAATCCGTACATGCGCCCGTCCTCAATAACCGGTTTGAACGGGTCTTTTGTCCAGCCTTCGCAGACCGGCACCGTGTCCATGTGTCCGTTGAAATGCAGGCGTTTTCCGGGTTGGCTGCCTTTGATGCGGGCGTACACATTCGAGCGACCGGGTTCCACTTCTTCCACACAGCTCTCAACCCCTAAACTTTTGAGTTCCCGATAAATGTAATCTGCCAGGGGACCTTCTTCGCCGATGATAGAGCGAATCTGGATCATATCCGCCAGGATGCGGCGAGTGTAAACGGGGTCTAAATGATTGAGGATATGGCTTCCATTCTGATTGAGCATATTTTCTCCATTAATTTGAGTGAATCGAAAGGTTTTATGTCGTGCACCTGTTGACAGGAAAAGTTAAATCTTATATAATCATTATGTGCATTGTGCACAATGCACATAATTATATCAAATCAAACTTAAATTTCATATGACGAATCCAAAAAAGATTGACCCACGTTTCCAGGAACAGTTGCAGGCAAACATCAGCCTCCCAGGGGTGGTGTACCAGGCAATTCATGACAGCATCATCTGCGGGCGGATTTTGCCCGGTGAACCTCTTCGCCAGGTGGAATTAGCTCAAGAGCTGGGCGTCAGTGCTCGTACCGTGCGAGAAGCGCTTTCACGCCTGGTGGCTGAAGGGGTGGCTGAGTATGAACCGCATCGCGGAGTGCGTGTGACACGCTTTACCATTGACGATCAAGAAGAACTGTACCGCATGCGTTCTGCGCTTGAGGGCATGGCGTTTGAGGATGCTGCCGCGAATATTACAAAGGAAGAAATAGAATATCTGCGCAGCATCGTACTGCTTGCAAGCCAGAATGAGGACCCAAAATCGGCTGAGACTGCCCGACATTACAACCAGGAATTTCACTGGATGATTATTCGTGCTTCTGGCAAACCTCAACTGATCCGCATCCTCGATTTGATCTGGAAATCGATGTTTACTTACCACGTCGGTTTCGAACAACTCACCGACCATCTTGTGGGTCGTCAAAAGGATATCGATACCCATTATGCCATTCTGGATGCTCTGGAAGTACGCGATGGCAAACAGGCGCGCAAGCTGCTCGAAGAACACATCGCATTTACCTTTGCCGGGCAGCGCAGACAAATGGCAGAATATTTTGAATCCATCCAAAAGCCGGAGTAACCCCGGTAAAAAATCTCTCACCAGGAATAACTCATGAATATCGATGAAGTATTAGCGTTAATGCAAGATGTGCCGGACTATCAAACATTCCTGACTGTGGACGAATTGAATGCCAGCATGCATCAGCTTGCCAGCCAATACCCGCAAGTAGTTGAATTGATTCATATCGGACATTCAAGACAGGGTGATCCGATCCATGCGATGAAAATTGGCAGCGGGCGCAAGACCGGGTTGATGTTTGCCATGCCGCATCCCAACGAACCGATTGGCAGCCTGATGCTGGAATTCCTTTCAGCCCGTCTTGCTGAGGATGATGCACTACGCGAGACGTTGGATTATACCTGGTATATTGTCAAGTGCATCGATGTGGATGGGACACGCCTGAATGAAGGTTGGTTCAAAGGACCGTTCTCGGTCAGCAATTACGCACGCAACTTTTTCCGCCCTGCCGGACACCTTCAGGTGGAATGGACTTTCCCGATTGATTATAAAACCCTGTATTTCGACCAGCCGCTACCGGAAACACAGGCTTTGATGAAGCTGATGGAAGAGGTCAGACCGGATTTCATCTTTTCTTTGCATAACTCCGGTTTTGGCGGGGTGTATGCTTACCTGACGCACGATATCCCCGAATATTACCCCGACTTTTACCGTGTTGTCGAAAGCCAAGATTTACCGCTGCATCTCGGTGAAGCCGAGGTGCCGTATGCGGTGACTTATTCAAAAGCCATTTTTGCCGAACTGGGCATTGAAAAAGCCTATGACTTCCTCGAGGAAAACGGCGTACCAGACCCGGCGACGGTCATCAAATCGGGAGGCAGCAGCACATCGTATGCCAACCGTTTCGGCGATCCTCTCTGCATTGTGTGCGAAATGCCGTATTTTTATAACCCTGCTATCCACAATACTTCGCCGTCGGATATGCTGCGCCGTGATGCGGTTCTGGAAGGGCTGCAAAAGAGCAAAGCCGATGGTGAGTTCTTCCGCCAACAGTATGACCGCGTCAAGGATTTTCTGACCATCCAATCGCCGTTCCGGGACACGATGGAAGACAGGATTTCTTCCAATGATGAATACCTGGCTTCGCAGGAAAACTGGGCAAGGAACGATCCTGTATTGAATGTCCCCGCAACCGTTGCTGAGAAATTCGATAACCTGCTCGTCAGGCGGTTTTACAACCTGTTGAGCATTGGCATGTTTGTCCGCATGATCCAGGCTGAGATGGATGCATCCGGTCAGAAATCAGCGCTGGTGGACGCCCTGCAGGCAACGCAGAAATGGTTTGATGAGGAATCATCTGCTTTAGAAAAAGAGCTGGCATACGACGTGGTTCCGATCCAGAAACTGGTACGGGTGCAGTTGGGGGCAGGTTTACTGTATGCGAGCCTTGTAAAATAATTAATCGCAGCGAGCAAAGATGTTTACTTACATTGTCCGTAGGTTGATCCTGGTGCCATTCCTTTTGCTTGGAATCACACTGGTGGTCTTCATTTTAATCCGGTTGGCGCCGGGTGATCCCATTACTGCACAGTACGGTTTGAAACTTTCCGAAGCGGATCCGGTGAAAATCGAACGGCTGCGCGAAGAATTGGGTTTGAACGATCCTTTCATGGTTCAGTATGGGCGTTACCTGGGCAATTTGCTGCGGGGTGATTTTGGCACATCCCTGACCACCAAAGCCCCTGTGCTGCATGAAATCAAAGCCCGTTTTCCTGCAACATTGGAGCTAACGATTGCTTCCATGTTAATTGTGATTCTGTTTTCCATCCCATTGGGCATCCTGGCTGCGTTGAAACGCGGCTCGTGGCTGGATAACGGTTTGATGGCGTTTTCGCTTTTTGGCGTTTCAATGCCTGCCTTTTGGATGGGGATCATGTTGATTTTGGTCTTCAGCCTGCTGCTGGGTTGGTTCCCAACCTCCGGGCGCGGGAGCGGACCCTTGTTCGGACGGCTGGAATACCTGGTTTTGCCGGCAGTCACCCTGGGGTTTGCCATCATGGGGCTAAATTCTCGCATTATGCGTTCTACCATGCTGGAGGTGCTGGACGAGGATTACATTCGCACCGCACATGCCAAGGGACAAAAGAAGAGGATCGTGTTGATGCGGCACGCCCTGCGCAATGCGTTGATTCCCATCATCACGCTGTTCGGGATTCAATTTGCTGGTTTATTGGGCGGTGCGGTGATCATCGAAATGATTTTTGGCTGGCCCGGATTGGGGAGGTTGGCAGTCACTGCAACCATGCGGCGCGATTACCCGTTGATTATGGGCACCGTGCTGCTTTTTTCCTTTTTCTATTTGATTGCCAATCTGCTGGTGGATGTGTTGTATACCTTCATTGATCCGCGCATCCGTTATGAATAGGTGAATTCATGATCCAATTGGAAAACACGTCCGAGAAAAAATACCAGCCAACCAATCCCTGGCTGGATAAATGGCGGCAGGTGGCGCACAACCGCATGGCGGTAATGGGCTTCACACTGTTGGGGCTGATGGCTCTGCTGGCGATTTTTGCCCCGTATGTGGCACCGTATGATCCGAGAGGGATGGATCTGGAGCATAGCCTTGAACAGCCTTCTAATTCACACTGGCTGGGCACCGATAAACTGGGGCGCGATGTGCTGAGCCGCCTGATTTACGGCAGCCGCATATCGTTGGTTGTTGGTTTCATCGTGCAGGGGATTGCCCTGGTGGTGGGGGTCTCCCTGGGTGCCGTATCGGGCTACTTTGGCGGGTTGATCGACCTGGTCATTCAGCGCATGGTGGACATCATTATGGCATTCCCCTTCCTGATTCTCTCCATTGCGATTGTCTCGCTGATCGGACCTAGCCTGACCAACATGATGCTGGTGCTGGGTGGCGTGGTGTGGGTGGAGTACACCCGCATGGTGCGCGGTATGGTGCTTTCGGTCAAGGAACAGGAGTATATCCTGGCTGCACGCGTGGTGGGGGCACGCAGCGGGAGGATCATTTTCAGGCATGTGTTACCCGGGTGCTTGAGCGTGGTAATCGTTCAAGCTACTTTTGGGATTGCCACTGCGATCCTGGCTGCATCTGGTTTGAGCTTCCTGGGGATGGGTGCACAGCCGCCTACCGCAGAATGGGGAGCTATGCTTTCGGAAGCCAAACCATACCTGCGTCAATACCCGGTCATGTCGATTGCGCCAGGGGTTGCCATCATGCTTACTGTACTGGCGATCAATTTTGTGGGTGATGCGCTGCGGGATGCTTTTGACCCGCGCACGCTCAAGGTGTAACCAAATCAGAAAGGAGTAAATGCGAAATTTTTCCAGCTTGAACCAGATAACATTTGATGTGTATTACAAAAAGATGATTGATTAGGAGATAGAGATGAAAAAGCTTTTAGTTGTGTTGATTGGTTTGATGGTGATCGGTTCTTTGCTGCTGACCGCCTGTAAACCAGAAGCCGTTGAGCCGGCAGTCGAAGAAGCAGTGGCAGAAGAAGAAACTGCACCTGCCGAGGAAGTATCTGTAGAAGAAGCCCCCGCAGCAGAGGAAGAAGAATCTGAAGTAATCAAAGGCGGCACGCTGTACTGGCATGAAGGTGTTCTGGTTCATTTTGACCCACCTTTCATTGTGGATACGCCTTCCTTCCATGTGGCTTCCCTGGTTTATAGCTTCCTGTTCCGCTTGGGCGCGAATGGCTCGATTATCCCCGACTTGGCAGAATCATGGGAATATGAAAACGAAGGCAAATCAGTGGTCTTCCATCTGCGCCAGGGCGTTTATTTCCAGGATGGAAATGAAGTCTTTGCCGAAGGTGAAGCCCGCGAAGTGGTCGCTTCAGATGTTGTTTATTCGCTGGAGCGCATGGCGACCGTTGAAGGCACCCAGGCACCCTCTGATTACCTGCAAAACTTTGAATCGGTAGAAGCCATTGATGATTACACCGTCCGCCTCAATCTGAAGAACCCGGATGCTCTCCTGTTCGTCATGGGTCGCGGTATCACCGGTGCAGGCATCCTGCCCCAGGAAGCAGTAGAACACTTCGGCGATCTGTGGAGCACCCACCCGATTGGCTCAGGACCGTTCCAGATGGATGAATACATTCCTGATGAATCGGTCACGCTGAGCGCGAATGAAGACCATTGGGTTGTGCCGAATGTAGATGGCATCGTTATCAAAATCATCCCTGATGAAACCGTTGCTGGTATTGCGTTGGAAGCCGGCGAAATCTATTCTATGGTTACATTGACCACATCCATTGTTGAGCAGTTTGAGGGCAACGAGGATTTTGTTCAACTGGTTGACCCGTGCCCCTTCAACTACTATGTCCAGTTCAATATGACAAACCCGCTGCTGGCACAATATGAAGTGCGCAAAGCGATCGCCCATGCTGTAGATGGCGCTCTGATCATGAAAACCGTGGTTGGTGGTTTGTATGTGGGCGGCTGTGGCACGGCTGGACCCGGTGTGCCAGGCTACGATGAGAACCTTTGTGAAAAATACATGACCTATGACCCCGAACTGGCAGCACAGGTATTGACGGACGCTGGCTGGGCAAAGAATGCCAACAGTATCTGGGAAAAAGACGGTCAGACCCTGACCTTCAACATGGAAATCTGGAACTCGTCCCCCATGCCCGATATTGCTACCGCTGTTTTGACCCAACTGCAGGAGTTCGGCGCAGATGCCACCCTGACGCAGGTTGAGTTTGGCACCTGGATTGATGACTACTATGGCGGCAATCCCCCCGACATCATGTTCCACTCCGGTTTCTGCGGTGATGGTGGTTTGAATGCCCTCTGGGGCACAAACGGTCTCTCATACCAGTTGGGTTATTCCAATGAAGAAGCAGCCACCATGCTGGATGGCGCCAATTACATTGTTGACCCCCTGGAGCGTGATGATGTGCTCCGCCGTGCTCAGGAAATGATCTTCCAGGATTACCCCTTGTTCACCCTGGGCTTTACCGCTGCTGCAGAAATTGTAAACAGTAAAGTGATGGACTATCACGGTTCAACAGGCAGTTTGAACCTTGTCACCGGCGCTAACAATGTCTGGTTGGTTCCGTAAACCTGTTTCGAACTAAACTACCCTTTTTAACCGTCCTGCAGCTTTTTGCAGGGCGGTTATTTTTATGGATTTGTTATAATAATGGACTTAAGTGCCCGGTCGGGACATTGAAAAGGAGCAGTCAGTTTGTGCAGGTTATGGGCTGAAGAAAAGGAGAGGAAACGATGTTGCAAAAGAATCTGTGGGATCAGTATAAGTTTATTGACCACAAGGTAATTATCCGCTTAAAAGGCAGAGCATGTGAGACGTCTGAAGAACTGCTGACCAGTGAGTTGTTTCGGGAGGTGGTTCTGAAACAGGTCAGGCAGCTGGAAAGAAAGAAATCGCCCTTGATGGTTTTGTTCGGCATGGACCGGAGCAAAGCGGTGGAAGAAAAGCAGGTGGATGAATTAATCCGCGTGCTCCAGGTGCTTGAACAAATGCCATTGGAATGGGCAGTGAAAGTGTTCAATGATAAACGCACCTTTCTGGATCAGCCAGAGGTGTTATACGAATATGTTGAACGTCTGTATGATTTCTGGCGCGAGTTTGAGCGTTTCATCGTCTGCGATTCGGAAGGGGATGTGCTCGACAAGCGCCCATATCGTACCTTCAACGCCACGATTGAGACGCTGACGCACCTGGTGCGCAGCATCTACCGTCACATCCAGGAGAACATCAGCGGAATGCACCCCAGCATTTACCGCCAGGTGAGTGCTGGCGCGGAGATCGCCGCAATTGCGCTGCCCAAACCGTTGCAACATCTGAAAGGCTCTTTTGAAAAACTGAAGAATGTTCCGGTGATCCGCCAGGTCTTGTTGTATCCACCGCTCTTGGTGAACCCACCGATGAACAAGCGCACGGGTAGTTTTGTTCGTGTGGATCGGAACCCATTGGAGCAAATGGAAATTTGTGCTGCGGAATGGCTATGCTATCCTGCCAGGGTGGGTGAACAGTTGATCCTGGTTTATTTTCATGAGCGGTTCTTTGAATTGGGCTTTGCATTGTGTAACCTGTTTGAACTGGCGGATGAGGAGGCATTGCAAAAGAAGGCAGATGCGATTTTCTTGTACGGTGTGCCGGAAGGCTCGCTGGATGCCTTTGATTGTATGCCCACGGTGTTTTACGACGATCCAGAGCATGATGTGTTGTTGGGGGCGATCCCGTGCCAGGATGAATACGGTTATTTTGGATATCTGAAAAAAATGATCCTGACGCTGCACAACATCAAGGTGATGAAAACCGGGCGAATGCCATTTCACGGTGCAATGATGCGCTTGCGTTTGCGGGATAACCAGTGCGCCAATTTGCTGATTTTTGGGGATACGGGTGCGGGAAAATCGGAGACGCTGGAGGCTTTCAGGAAAATCGGTGCAGATGAAATCAGCGAGATGACGGTGATTGCCGATGATATGGGCTCGCTGGATATGGATGCTTCAGGGAATGTGGTGGGCTACGGCACAGAGGTAGGCGCATTCGTCCGGCTGGATGACCTGCCGCCCGGTTACGCTTTTGGTCAGCTCGACCGCGCCATCATCATGAACCCCGGCGTGGTCAATGCGCGCGTGATTCTGCCGGTGACCACTTACGAGAACATCGTCAGGGGCTATCCGGTGGATATGATCTTGTATGCCAACAACTATGAGCTGGTGGATGAAGAACACCCGGTATTGGAGCAGATCACCAGTCCTGAGCAGGCTTTGCAGGTTTTTCGCGAGGGCACGGCGATGAGCAAGGGTACCACTTCTTCCACCGGGCTGGTGCATACGTATTTTGTGAACGTCTTCGGTCCGCAGCAGTACACAAAGCTGCATGATGAGATTGCACAGCGGTATTTCGAACAGTTTTATCGCAAGGGGCTTTTTGTGGGTCAACTCAGGACGCGCCTGGGGGTTGGCGGCTGGGAACGCAAAGGACCGGAAGAAGCCGCTGCGCAGCTTCTGGAGGTGCTCAAGAACAGGGAATAGAATACTATTTGTTCCTGTTGGGATTGTTCAAGAAAAGCATATTTTGAGTAGAGCCGGATTTATCCGGTGTCGTTGGTCGCTGCGGGATTCATCCCGCAGCGATTCAGGCTATGTTGAGCCCACATGGTAAAATTTCTTCATCCTATACCTCACAAGGATCCTGTCAATGATGCACCGATTCAAAGATGGTTTAAAAAATAATCTGCCTGCCCCTTTGCTCTCTTTCATCAAAAATTGTTACGATTCGTTTCTGAGGATTCCGGATGGATTTACGGCTGCATTTCACCCATGGCGGCGAGAATCGGTTAGCAAACTTTCTGATCTCAAAGATATTCACAGAGGAGAACGCTGTTTTTTGATAGGCAATGGACCCAGCCTGCGTAAGACAGATTTAACTAAACTACGAGGCGAGTTCACCATCGGTATGAACAGGCTTTTTCTGGGTTTTGAAGAGCTGGGTTTTGAAACCAGCTATTACCTTACCCTCAATGATCTTGTGGTAGAACAGTCCGCCGAACAGATTCGTGCGCTTGGGATGCCCAAATTGATCTCCTGGCGCTCGCGAAAGTGGCTGAACCCAGCACCTGATCTAATGTATATCCATTCAACTTACACCGGACCAAAGTTCTCCGGAGATATTTGTGGCAGGGTATGGGAAGGGGGAACAGTGACCTATGTCGGTTTGCAACTGGCTTTTCATTTGGGGTTTGAGCAGGTTATTTTAATCGGTGTAGATCACAGTTATTCTGCGCAGGGAAAACCTAATGAAACTGTGATTTCAGAGGGGGATGATACAGACCATTTCCATCCTGGTTATTTTGGCAAGGGGATGCGCTGGCAGCTCCCTGACCTGGAAAACTGGGAGCGGTCGTACCGTATGGCGAAAGCCTGTTATGAAGCTGCCGGGCGGCAAGTGCTGGACGCTACCATTGGGGGGAAACTGAAGGTTTTTGAGAAAGTGGATTACGATAGCTTGTTTTAGCAAGTTACGGCGTTTCTAAATCTGCTGCTTGTGTTGCTGTAATGCCATTTTGATCCAGTTCCTGTGGGTTGTGAACAATTCATCGGGTATCTTATCCGGCGGGAAGAAAGCAGCATCCAGGATTTCAAAGAGATCCAGTTTTATTGTTTCCTCATTGATCAGGATGCCTGCAAAACACGCTTCCACTCTTAACTTATAGCCACTTCTTAGATCAATTAATTTTGTTATTCGCACAAGGTAATTGGTTTCCTCCAATATTTCACGTACAATTGCCTGTTCGAGTGTTTCGCCTTTTTTTAACCAGCCGCTGGGTAATCCCCAGAGACGGTCATCTTTTCGAAAGCGGTGCCTTAGCAGTAAAATCTCTCCCTTGCTGTTAAATATAACTGCACTAACGCCTACGCCGAACTTGCTGTTGAACAACCACAGCAGATGCCATTGCGCCCTGGAATTGAGTAATTTGGTGATATTCGCAAGGAATTGATAGAACTTAGCCAGCAACGATTTTGCCTTATTCTTGATGATTTTTTTCATCCCTCAAGATTTTTTCAAGTTGACCGATCAATACAGGCAAATCTTGTTTCAGAATTGTCCAGAGAATATCAAAATCGACGCTATCGTAACCATGGATCAGACGGTTTCGGGCGCCAATCATTTACAACCATGGCAATTCAGGGAATCTGCTTTGGGTATCAACTGGGACACGTTTTGCAGCTTCGCCGATGATCTCAATCAGGCGTGTTAATGCCAGGTTTAACACTCTATCCTGATCCAGGTCTTGTCTGGTTTTATTACGGGAAATTTCCACAGCATCACGGGCATGTGAATGAATCTGTCGTAAGGAGATTAACGGATCATGCCTGCTCATGTTTGCTCATAGACAGTTACTGACTCTTCCATCGCAGTTTGACGAATTTCTGGACTTAAAAAGTTCACTGTTTGTAAATCCACTTTGCGCCCTAAAAGATGGGATAATTCTGCCTCCATCAAGAAGAAGTCAAACCCGGGTATACGTTCTGGTTCAAATTCGACCAGGACATCCACATCACTGTGAGGACCGAAATCGTCTCGTACGACCGAACCAAAGAACGAAAGCCGCCGAATAGCATATTTTTGGCAAAACCTTTCGATCCCAATTTGCGGAATGTCAATTGCTGTCTTTTCCATATCCTGATTATAGCAGAACCGGTAAGGTTACTTAATGGGTTTCTACCCATCAGACTCCCCATTCGAAGGTGTCATCCACCAGGTCCCAAACGTCATCCGGGATGGAGTTCAGGTTGATCACACCTGCTTTCAGCGCGACCTGTCTGGTATGCTTGAGAAATTGCCCAAGGATTTGCTTTCCGGTAATTGCGCTGTGCAGCAGTGCTCTTGCAAAAGCACCGCCGGCATCCAAATAGCCACTGTCGATGAATCGTTTACGCACCAGGTTGAGATCATACTCGATTAATCGTTGTTCAGCTATCCACTCCCCTGTTTGCCAGTGTAAGATGGCATAATGGGCGTGTGGAATGCCGCTTACCGGTAGCCCGACTGAACCCGGATTGAGCGCCAGTCTGCCGTCTCTCTTTCGCTGCCAGGCGAGATGAGTGTGCACACATATCAGCACTGATTCAAGTGTCTGGGTAAACGCAGTTTCCAGTGTCTCTGGGTTTTGTTCTGGATAGAGCAGTTCGTTGGGATCACGTGGCGAACCATGTACGACCCGAATCGAATCCGTTCCAGGGAATTCCACAACCCGTTGTTCAGGGAGTGATTGCAGATATTCCAGCGATTCAGGGCTCAGGCGCTCCAGGCACCAGCGGAGCGCAGCATATTGTTTGAGGGAAAAGCGATTATCTGATGTTTTGTTGTCTGCAGAAAGGATTGCACTGTTATCGGTATTGCCGCGGATTGCCCAACAGGGGAGTGTTTGTAACAGTTGAATGACTTCGTTGTCGTCCGGTCCGCGAATCAGATCGCCGGCGACGATGATCCCATCCACTTGCAACGGATATATGTCTGCAAATATTGCCTCGAGTGCAGGAAGGTTGCCGTGGATATCTGCCAGGATTGCCAGTTTTTT
>CAYRRA010000018.1:0-4768 GCA_964426355.1 uncultured Anaerolineaceae bacterium | reverse complement strand
AAAACTCTGGTTCGAGACCCTCGCGAGCTGCTTAACGCTGCTCACAGGGGATCTCTGATCCCCGTTGACTACTTGAATGGAACCTCAACCGCACTGTGGACGATTTCCTCTTCCAGCAGGGTCTTCAACCTGAGGACTTCCCCAACCGCAGCGCTGCTTGCGATGGAAGTACAGGTATTCTCCCGGCGCAGCTTGATTTCGACCTGCCCGCTTTCCAGCGAGCGTTTACCAATGGTGACGCGGATCGGGATGCCAATCAGGTCGGCGTCGTTGAATTTCACCCCTGGGGTTTCTTTGCGATCATCGTAGAGTACGTCCAGACCAGCCTTTTTCAATTGTGCGTACAATTCATCCGCCATCACCTCGACACCCTGCAGTGCAACCAGGTGCACATGGAAAGGTGCGATGCTGATGGGTAATTTCAGTCCCAGTTCATCGTGATGCTCTTCGGCTACGGCTGCCAACAAACGACCGACGCCGATGCCGTAGCTGCCCATGATGACCGGTTTTTCCTGCCCGTCCTTGTCCAGGTAGTTGACGCCCAGGGCACGGCTATATTTTGTACCCAGCTTGAAGATATTCCCCACCTCAATGCCGCGCGCAGCCGAGAGCGGCTGTTCACAGTTCGGGCAGGCATACCCCTCTTCCGCAGAGGCGATGTCTGCGACTCTGTCGGCGTGATAATCGCGCCCGTAATTGACGTTGAGCAGATGATGGTCGGGCTGGTTAGCGCCGGAAACCAGGTTGGCAGACCTTGCCACCAGGTCATCGACTACGATGAGCACCTTGCGCGGGTCTAACCCGACCGGCGAGGCAAACCCGGCGACTGCACCGAACCCTTCGATCTCTTCATCCTGCGCCGGGCGCAGTTCTTTGGCACCGAGCACGTTTGTCAGTTTGTATTCGTTCAGGTTCATATCGCCCCGTAAAAGCGCCAGGACAGGTTTTTCTACTTCCTGCCCCTCTTCGGCGAGGGTGGCAACCATGAGCACTGCCTTGGCAGTCCGTGAGGCTGGGATGGAGAGGAAACCAGATACTTCTTCTATCGTGTGCGCTCCGGGTGTGAACACTTTTTCCAGTGCGAGCGGTGTCTCGGCGTCTGGTTCGGGTTTACAAAAAACAGCCACCTGCCGGTTGGCGGTATAGCTGCAGTGTGCGCAGGAGAGGATGGTATCCTCTCCGCCGGGGGTCAGGTACATATATTCATGCGCCATGCTGCCGCCCATCACGCCGACATCCGCCAGCACGGCAACCGTGGGGAGCCCGCAGCGGTTGAAGATGTTGTAATACGCCTGGTAATGCGTGCGGTACTGCCGGTCTAAGCCGTCCTCGTCCATGTCCAGGCTGTAGCTGTCTTTCATTTCGAACTCGCGCACGCGGATCAGCCCGGCGCGCGGGCGCGATTCGTCGCGCCATTTGGTCTGGATATGAAAAACCAGCAGTGGAAGTTGGCGGTAGGAGCGAATGATCTTGCGCGCCAGGTCGGAAACCACTTCTTCATGGGTCATCGCCAGGACCATGTCGATGCCTTTGCGATCCTGGAAGCGGGTCATCTCTTCACCGATCTCGTAATAGCGGCGGGTTTCTTTCCAAATCTCGGCGGGATGCACGACCGGCATGAGGACTTCCTGCCCGCCGATGGCGTTCATTTCCTCGCGGATGATCTCCTTGATCCTGGTTGTTGCCCTGAGCGCCAGCGGCAGGAGTGAGTAGATCCCGGCACCCAACTGGCGGATAAAACCAGCGCGCACCAACAGTTTATGGCTTTCGATCTCGGCGTTAGCCGGGTCTTCGCGCAATGTTTGACTGAAAAGATGGCTCATTTTCATGATTGTTTTTCCTTTTATATCCATAAAAAAAGAGGCTGTCCTGAAAAATCCGGGACAGCCTCTTTGATTTCAATAAAAATATGATTATTCAACGCCAGAAACACACCCCGGAATCACCCAATTGCCAGCCCGAAGGCTGGTGGTAGGGATAGGGGTGATGGCAGCCGATGTTGATTTCATCCAGTTCATTATAGTGGTATCTCCTGCGATTGGCAAGCGGTTTTACCTGAGCTCGATTTCCAGGGTGAAGCTCGTTGAAGAACCCAGGCTGTATATATCCAGGAAATAACCCTGCGTGAGCGGCAGCTCGGAAATGTACTCCACCCCGCTGATTTCGTAGCGTTTATAGGGCTGCCCGTCCGCCTGCCCGCTGATCCCCAGGGAGAGATTCGAGATGTCTGGCGAAGTCAGCCGGATGGCTTTGACAGTCTTTCCTGGCGATGCAGGCAGCAGGTAGCGCACACGGGTCATCACATCCGGATACCACTCGCTGAGGAGCTCGATATACCCGTTGATTTCGATTGTCTCTTTTCCCGGCTCGATGAGGATCAGCGCCGGGATTTCCACGCATAGAAAGTAATCCCTGGCGGGGTTGGATGAGCTCAGTGTGATCTGGTATTCCTGGGTTGAGGGCAGTTCACCTGACCAACTGCTTTGTTCCGCATCGAAGCCGAGCAGCGCCTCTCCATTTTGGACTCCGTTAATCTTTACAAACACATCGTTCAAAAGGGAAGCAACGGTGACGAGCATAGTCTGACCTGCGGTGGCGCTCACCGTATAGCCATGCTCCAGCCCGGCAGATAGCTGTCTTTGTACACAAGCTGATGTGCCGCCTTGCTTGAACTGGATCGGGTTGGTCTCTGGGGGTGCGGCAGCCTCCGACTCGTCTGTGGGAGAAGCGGTTGGGGTGGGAAGAGACGGGGTATCCTCCTGCACGGCATGGGTTGGTGAAGGGATCATCACCTGTGCGGTGTCGCGGGGTACGGGTGTGTTGCTCTCAGGTGTCATCCTGGTGGAACTGCATCCTGCCAGGACAAGGATAACCAGGACCAGAAACCGGTGAGCGTATTTGATGCTGGCGTTCATTTTTTTACCTATCAGCGCCGGGAAACGCTGTGTTCCTCTCTTTATTTTCAGGTAAGACGCACGGCTGGCGCGATTGGTTCCACCTCACCCGTGCCGTTCTTTTTGCAGACGATGAGCATGTGCTCGCTCAAACCGACAACCGATGGGTGTGTGCAGGTCTGGTAATGGGTCTCCAGCCATTTGTCCCAAAGCGGTTTCTTCTTTGCCAGCCGGTTGAGAACCTTTCTGTGATGCGAGCTGATGCCTTCGAGCCCCGCCATCTCCAGGATGGTGACGTTCTCCCTCTGGAATGCGGCGTGCAGTTCTTCGGGCAGAAAGAAATGGCAGGCTGTAAAGCCATATTCGCCATGATAATCACCGCTATCGCGCATCTGGTCAAAATGCGACATCCCAATTTCGGTGAAATCCTGGTCTAAAACCACCACCAGAACGCTTAACCGGCTCATGACGGATGTGAAAATGGGAGCGCCGGGTCGGGCAACCCGCACCAATTCTGCGACGGCTCTGGCTCTATCCCTGGCGTCGAGCACGTGTGAAAGCGGTCCACCCGTGCAGAGCACCGCATCAAAGCTATTCGCCGGGAAGTGAGAGAGATCGTCGATGCTGCCTTCACAAACCTCCCTGACACGCGATTTCACCCTTTCCTGCCCGATCTTTCGTTTTGCATATTCAAGGTTTTCCGGCACCAGGTCAAGCAGAGTGACATCGTAGCCGTGTTTCGCCAGGTGAATGGTATAGCGCCCCGGACCGCCGCCAGCATCCAGGATGTGACCCCCGGCGGGCAGGTACTGGTTGAGAAAGTGAACGGTGGTTTCGAACTCGAGCCGGTGGTAGGCGTCTTTTGACAGCCGCCGCCATTCTCTGGAGACATTGTTTGCATAGGACTGCTTGATGATTTCTTTTGACATGTTACCCTCCAACGGTTTGATAAAAAAAGAACCCCGGGGTTTTTCCGGGGTTCGACTGGATAAACGGAACAGAGAATTTTCTTACGCGCCAGAACCCTGGAAATGCAAAACCACCGGACCGGTAGCCGGGGCAGATGCAGGGGTAGTGGCGAACGACAGTAAGTTCATAGGGTTTATTATAGTGATTTTATTCTTCATTTACAAGCATGATTTTAGCCTGCTCAGGGCAAAGATCGGGTCAGAGACCCTCGCAGGCAAAAAAAGGAAACCCTTACTCTCTTGTAAGGGTTTCCAAGATGTTTACTTGCGCTGCAAGACGGGTGTTCTACTGCGCCATAAAGGACTGCGTCCAAACTGGCAGCGGAGGGGTATTGCCGCTTTCCACCAACCCCTGCCATTCCTCGTCGGTCATCCGTTCGGAGGGCGCGACGATAAACTCGTAGTATGTGAATACAGCGCCCAACGCAATGCGGTAGGGCTCATCCGGCAGGACGACAAAGATATGCGTGGGTTGACCGATGGCTTCTTCCAGCACGCGATTCATGCCGGTAGCCACATCAGCTACCAGGGCGGCTTTCTGGTCGCTCAGGTCGCGGCTGCTGTCATCTTCCGTATCCGCTGCCATCAGGGTAATGGCTTCCAACTCGCCGCCGTAATACTGCAAGCGCCAGTATTCCTCGGTGGTGAGCGGTTCACCGGCTAACTGCCGTTCTGAAACGCTTTGCAGGAAGGTGAGCAGGTCCATCAGGTTTTCCAGGTTTCCCAATGTATTCCCGCCCAACAAACCGCGCGCTTGCAGTCCGTCGTAGGTCATGCGGCACAGCGCGTTCAAGCGTGCGTATGCCTCCGGATTGGGCTCCACATATCCCTTGGGCGGGTTGGCATCGTCGCCGCCGCCGCCCATCTCAGCCATCACCTGCTTGGCGTATAAAATCGTATCGTGCT
>CAYRRA010000017.1:0-36411 GCA_964426355.1 uncultured Anaerolineaceae bacterium | reverse complement strand
CGATGACGATATCCAGCGCGAAGTCTTCCATCGCCGGGTAGAGCACCTCTTCGACCGCGCGCCCCAGGCGGTGGATCTCATCGATGAAGAGAATATCGCCGCCTTTAAGATTGGTAAGGATGGCAGCCAGGTCGCCCGGACGCTCGACTGCTGGTCCTGCAGTGATTTTGATGTTCACATTCATCTCGGCTGCGAGCACGTAAGCCAGCGTAGTTTTTCCCAACCCTGGGGGACCGTAGAATAAAACGTGGTCCAGCGGTTCCTTGCGCTGTTGGGCAGCGGCAATCAGGATTGCCAGGTTCTCGCGAACCTGATCCTGCCCGATGATTTCGTTCAGGTTGCGTGGGCGTAATGCCTGGTCGATGCGGTCATCTCCATTGGCTTGGGGTGAAATTGGGCGTTCTTCTGCATTGTTCACGTCCATGATTATACACTATCCATTTGCCTGATAATCAAGGTTACTGTATTGAAAAAAAGCCCCCTCTGCTGGCGAGAGGGGGCAGGGCTGTTGCAGGAGGGTTCAATCCAGAAACCATTTATCGATGATCTCTTCGGGTAACATGAATTGATCAAGGTTCGAGTTGTTATCCATTATCTCCTGCCGGTTCTCGCTGGTTGCTACGGGGAAATCTACGAACAGGCTGTGACCATAGCGACCAGACAGCACAGCGGGATCGATCTGCGCGCCGTTGAGGAGGTAATAGGCAGCATAGAAGGCATCGTAGGCGATGCCGGAGGGGTTGCCGACCGCGATGCAGTCAAAATTGGGATCGCGCTGCAAAATTTCGTTCCAGTACGCCATGCCATTTGACGAGGCTTCACACATCAGCAGGGGCCATTTATCGAGGTTTGCACCAGATTCTTCTATGCCCTGTATAGCGCCTTGCCAGAAGGCGTTGGTCCATACTGCTTTAATATCTGGGTTGCTGATCCAATAATCGGAGGTCTGAGGTTTGACCCAGAACGGGTCAAAGTCCTCTCCCCCTCCCTGCCCCACAACGGTAATGCCAGGGTATTCCGTCAGCATTTGCTCAATTGTCTCGCCATGATGATACGCTGGGAACACATCAAAATAAACAAATTCGCCTTCGCCCCCGATCTTCTCGAACATCCATTCCAGGGAGGTTCGCACCCATTTGGACTGGTCGACCGTCACGCTGTATACGCCCGGCAGATCAAGTTCAGCATCGAGCAGGAATACCGCAATGTCAGCATCGAGTGCCGATTGTATGGCAGCGGTGTCTTCCGACGGGACGCCATTGAGTGAATTGAGCACAATGGCATCCACGCTCTGCGCTATCAAATCAGCTATTGAGCCGGATGGGCACAGCAGCGCCAATTCATTACAGGCACGATTGAAGCTGGATAGTCGCGCCTGGGTGGAAGGATCATCCCCGGCAAAACCGATCACCAAAGGTTCTTTGCCGCAGTTTGCGGGCCAATCCACGTTGCGCTCATCAGCTTCGCTGTTGGTCAGGTTATACAAACCATCTGCAAAAACATCACCAACCAGGTAAATATCGGCTGTGGGAGCATCATCGAAGGCTAAGCTGGCGCATTCCACCCGCTCGCCGTTCACGGTCCAGAAGGGGAAATAGCGGCGCAGCATGCCCTTGCCGCCAGCTTCGCGGATATCACTGCCATCCGGGTTTACCACGCAGTTATTACAATTTTGTTCTTTGTCCTGCCATCCCCAACCGGTGTAGATGCGCCCGTCAATTGTCCATCTCGCTTCCCATCCCTTTCCGTTATTTGTCACCTGGAACACATCACTGCCATCGGGGTTCATCACAAACAAGTTGGGGTTATTTCCATCCTTGTCTGATGCAAACAGAATCAGGCGACCATCAGGTGACCACGAGGATTGCCTATCGATTTCGGGGCTGTTGGTAAGGTTGATGGATTCCCCGCTGCCATCGGCTTTGACGACATAAATGTCACCGTTGCTGGTGTAAGTGAGTGCGCTGCCGTCGTGCGACCAGTCAGGAAATTCGCTGCCGTCTTCAAAAGTCAACTGGCGCACCTCGCTACCATCGGCGTTCATTACATAGATATACTGCCCGGGGACCTCGTTTTCGCGGTTGGATACAAAGGCGATCTGGCTGCCATCCGGTGACCATGCCGGGTCAAAATCATCCGCAGGGTTGTTGCTGAGGTTAACCAGGTTCGAGCCATCGGCAGCCATGCTGTAAACTTCCCAATTTCCGTCGCGGTTGGTATCAAAGGCGAGCGTACATGGAACTGGTGCAGCAGGTGTTGGCGAAGGCGCAGGTGAATCCGTTGACGCGGCAGGCGCATCCGTTCGGTCAGGTTGGGCAGTCGTTTGGGTTGGGCTGGCGGGGGACGATGGATCCACGGAGACCTCTGTGCTGGCAAGACTGGTTTGGGGTGCAGGCGATGCGTTACCGCAAGCCGCCAGGACGAGCGAGCAGCACAACAGCATGATGACAAAGACCAGAGCATTTCGTTTCATGGATCATTTACCTCATCAACAATACGGCTTCAAAATAGTGTTAACCGAAATTTCACGTCTGATGATTTTTGCTAACAAATTTACCTCAGAAAGTGATGGTCGTAGCATAAATCCATTTATTCTAACATCATGTCCTCCATTGTGGTTCAATAGTGGCAAGCTATTTCATGAAATCGGAGTTTGGGATTGGTTTTCCAGGGCAGAATGAAGCGAAGTCATAGGGAGGGGTTCGGTTTTGGATCTTTTCACGCGAAGTTTGTTCATCTATCTCTCAATGTTGTAAGCCAGCACCATCAACCGTACGATGGTTTCATTGCCCCAAATTGGTAACCAGTCCAGTTGTTTTCCCTGCCTTCATCACCTTTCGTGAATGAAATAGTTGGTGCTGTAACTGGGGAAGCGAGCATTGGGTATGATTCCCCTTTGAGTAAATACGGGCAACCGTCTGATACGTTTGCTTCAATTCATCGCTGAAGACGAATTGGAGTTGTAACAGCGGTTGCTGGGCTTTTTGGGGATTGAACCCATTGACAGTCCCTTCCTGATGGCTTTCTACGTTGATCCCACGGCTGTCGATATCGATGGTGATGGTTCTGATTTACAATTTTTAGTGAAATCCTGCGAATGCCCATAAGCCCTAAAACACATAAAAAGTGGGGGAAAGTGGTTATGATGGCTCATATTCATAGAAATATTAATCGGAAAAACATGATAATACACGAAAAGTGGGACCATTAACTACATTTCGCAATAGGATTGATTTGGCATTGTGGAATCCAGGTGTATAATGGCTAGTGCATTGTCAAACATGACAGATGAATTTGATTTGACTCAAAACAGAGTTTGACAAAGCATAAAGTGTTTTGTCAGAAATTAAATCAATTCCATAACTCATCTTTGACAGAACACTTGCATACCCATCAGAAAGAATGAGTTGAGGTCCCGATGAGCCAATTAATCATTTCCAGCCATCCACTCGTTGCCCATAAACTGGCGCTGCTGCGCCGAAGTACGACTGAGCCGAAAAAATTCCGGGAACTGGTGCGTGAAATGGGCGCCTTGCTGGCTTATGAAGCCACACAGGACCTGCGCACCTGCCCAATTGAAGTTAAAACCCCTTTGGGCACTGCGCAAGCATTGGAACTGGAGGAAAAAATTGGCTTGATCCCGGTATTGCGGGCGGGGTTGGGAATGGTAGAGGGAATTTGGGAACTCATGCCCTCTGCTGAAGTCTGGCATATTGGTCTCTATCGGGATGAGAAGACGCTAAAACCGGTTCAATATTACAATAAATTGCCAGTATTTCCCACTGTTTCGGTTTGTCTTGTGCTCGATCCCATGCTGGCAACGGGCGGCTCTGCTGTTGCGACAGTGGACATTTTAAAACATTGGGGGGTTAAACGCGTGAAGTTTATCGGGTTGATTGCTGCCCCTGAAGGGGTTGAGAATTTGCACAGGCACCATCCGGATGTGCCTATTCACCTGGCGGCTGTTGATGATTCTTTGAATGAACACGGTTATATTGTGCCGGGTCTTGGAGATGCCGGTGACCGGCAGTTTGGCACTGCGTAAATTCTCATGCGTTAATGTATCAAATGTAACGCAACAACTATAAATGTTGACAAAAACTATCGAAATTCCTATTATTAATAGGAAGCTGTTAATGTTTTCACTGTTTTAAGTTGAATTGATTGTTGCATTCAGGTAATCAATGGTAGTCCAGGGAATTGCTACCCTGCGTTATCTATCCTTGATTCGCTTTTTCAACACTTGGAACAGTAAAAATCAAAAAGCTTTCTGTCTTGACACCATTTTCTTGGCGATAGATGTTTTTATTGGTCACCTGTTCTATTCATTTTTCAATACGACAAAGAAGCAAGGAGGAAATATCGGATTGATAACAGTCAATGTTTCGCTTTATGGTTCTATTGCTGTTTATGCAGGCGGCAAATTTATCGCAACAATGAATGTTGAGCTAAAGGAGGGGCAGCGCATCCGGGATTTATTGCAGTTGTATAAGATTCCAACCGAAGAAAAAGGATATTTGTTTATTGACCATGTGTTGTGCGATGCCCCCGGTCTCAATGCCTCGTTGGACGAGGAATTGCGCGATGGAGCGCATGTGGGGATCTTTTCGATCACCCACATGTGGCCCTACCAATACCGGGATGGTATTCCGATGTCGCAGGCGTTAAAAGATGCCATGGCGTTGAAGGGCACAATGCACAACACCTATTATGATAAGTAAGCCAAACAGGCGTAAGGAAGCCATCGACGAGCCAGAACTGTCTCGATGGTGAATTTAAAAAAGGAGTGACGATGGGAAAAAAATTTTTGCGAATCAATATGGGAGAACTCAAGGCATTCTATGAAGACGTACCGGAAAAGTATAAAAAGTGGGCAGGGCGCGGGTTAACATCGGCGCTCGTTTATGATGAGGTTGATCCAACCTGCCACCCGTTGGGTCCCAACAATAAGTTGATCATCGCCCCAGGATGGGTTACTGGAACACCAGCAGCACCCAGCAGCGGGCGGACATCATTCGGCGGGAAAAGCCCGCTGACTGGCGGGATCAAAGAGTCGAACGCTGGAGGGCTCTCGGGGCAAAAGTTAGCCCAATTAGGGCTCGCCGCTGTCATCATCGAGGGGATGCCACAACCCGGAAAGTGGTATACATTGGTGATCAACAAAGATGGCGTTCAGTTTGAGGATGCTTCGGAGCTACTGGGTAAAGGGATGTACGAGGTCGACGAGTTGCTCTGGAAGAAATATCCTGAAACCGCGGTGGTGGGTATTGGTCCGGTAGGTGAGTGGAAACTCTCCAATGCCGGGATTTCAGTGAACGATAATGAGAACAAGCCAGGCAGGTATGCCGGACGAGGCGGGTTGGGCGCAGTAATGGGTTCAAAAGGCGTCAAAGCCATTGTGTTGGATGGCACCGGTGGTCCGGGTGTGGAAATTGCAAATGAAACCCTGTTCAAGACCGCGCGCAAAAAATTGACCGATGCAATGCTCAAGCACGATTTAACCAAGCCCGGTGGCGGGTTGAATTCGTTTGGAACCAATGTGTTGATGAACATCCTCAATGAAGCCGGCGGTTTGCCAACACGCAATTTCAGCGCTGGTTCGTTTGAAGGCGCAGCGAACATATCTGGTGAGAAAATTGCTGAAGTGGTGCAGGAACGCTGCGGAGATGGCGGTGAAGGAATGACAGGACATAACTGTCATCCGGGCTGCATCATCAAATGCTCCAACATTTATCCTGATGAAAACGGAAAAGCCCTGGTTTCCTGTGTGGAATATGAGACCGCCTGGTCAATCGGTGCGAACTGCGGGATTGATGACCTGGATTATGTTGCCTTGATGACGCGCGAGTGCAATGACCTGGGTCTGGACACGATTGAAGCCGGAAATACAGTTGCCATTGCCATGGAAGGTGGCGTTCTCTCTTTTGGAGACAAGAAAGGCGCATTGGAGCTGTACAACGAAATCCGCAAGGGTTCAGCTTTAGGGCGCATCCTGGGACAGGGTGTTGAAGCCACTGCCAAGGCATACGGTGTTTACCGCGTGCCCACAGTCAAAGGGCAGTCGATGCCTGCGTATGAACCCCGTGCCGTAAAAGGGATTGGTGTTACCTATGCCACCACCCCAATGGGCGCAGACCATACCGCCGGTTATACCATCGCTCCGGAGATTGCCGGGGTTGGTGGTAAGGTAGACCCGCAGTCAAATGAAGGGAAAGCTGATCTCTCGTTGGCTTTCCAGGCGACCACGGCGTTTATTGATAGCACAGGGTACTGCCTGTTCATCGCCTTCCCGATCCTGGATATCCCTGAAGGGATGGAAGGCATGTGGCAAACTGTGGCAGGTGTGACTGGCATCGATATGACAGGTGATGATGTGGTCAACTGGGGTAAGGAAATTCTCAAGATGGAGCGGTTATTCAATGAAAAAGCCGGTTTTACCGAAGCAGATGACCGCCCGCCAGAATTTATGCGCAACGAAAAGCTGCCACCGCTTAATGTCACGTGGACAATATCCGATTCGGAATTAGACAGGGTCTTCTCCTGGGTACACAAAGAATAAACGCACATGCATATTGAGGTGGTGGTTTTTGCCACGCTGCGGAAATATTTGCCGGATTTGAAGCTGGGCGAAACACGCCCTTTGGAGCTTCCGCCTGGGACGACGATTTGCCAGGTGCGCGATATGCTGGGTTTGCCTGCCAACGAGGTGAAGGTGGTAATGCGGAATAACCGCCAGGCTGAGTTGAATGATGTTTTACAAGATGGTGATCGGATTGCCTTTATCCCCGCTGCAGGCGGCGGATAAAGGCACTTGATAACAAAACGGACTGCTTGTTGAGTATAGCAAGCAGTTCGTTTTTTTTTTATAGGAGTCAGGTTGTCTTTGTTAATCGGGTTACTTATGAATGAGGGTTGTTTATTTATAGGAGGAGGGTCAGCAGAAAAAAACCTGACCCTACATTTACGTTATCAGGGTTTTGTTCGATTGGAAGATGTGATTTTGGTTTTGTTATTGGTTAATTGCTAGACTTTAACCACCGATCTCTTTCATTTTTCTTTTCTCGGGCGTCTCTTCGTCTTCAAGATGGTGGCTCACCGGTTTGATTTCAATCGCGTGCTTCACGAGCGGTAAAATGGGCTCACCGCTGCGCAATGCGGGCAAGAGGGGGATTTCAAGGTCACTGAGCAAACAGGGGCGCAGGTACCCATCGGCGGTTAAACGCATCCGGTTGCACTCGCCGCAGAAATGCTCGCTGAGCGGAGAGATAAAACCTATTCGTCCCTGCGCGCCATCCAGTTGGTATTCTCTTGCCGGTCCACTGCCAACGGAGCGTTTAACCGGAGATAATCCCAGAGGGGCAATCCGTTCTTTTATTTCGGATACGGAGATGAATGCATCACCAGGGTCAGGAAACCCTTCCCCCCAACTGACCTGGTTGCCAATTGGCATGAGTTCGATAAATCGTACAGACCAGGGATGCTGCATGGTGAGAAGTGCCAGGTTCAAAAATTCATCATCGTTGACGCCACGCATTGCGACCACGTTGATTTTTATTGGGTTGAGGTTGTATTTCTCAGCGGCTTCAATCCCCCGCCAGGTTTGTTCAAATGTTCCGTAGCGCGTGATGCGTTTGAACTTTTCCGGTTGAAGCGTATCCAGGCTGATGTTGACCCGTTTCAAACCAGCAGATGCCAGGTTGCGTGCCTGTTTCTCCAACAGGATGCCATTGGTGGTAATTGATAAGTCGGTGATCTGCGGTATGGCAGCAATCATCTCAATCAGCTTGTAAAGGTCAGGTCTGACCAGTGGCTCACCCCCGGTGATGCGAATGGCGTTGACACCCAGGTCAGCAAAGGTACGCACTACTTCAAATATCTCCTCGTAGCGCATTATCCTTTCGTGGGGTTGTTTGGACACGCCGGTATCGGGCATACAATACACGCAGCGAAAATTGCACCGATCTGTGACAGAGATGCGCAGGTACGTTATTTTTCGCCCAAAGGTATCTTTTATCGCCGGCAAATTTTATCTCCAGTAGGGATGATTTCTTAATTTAAGATTGTACCATAGCACTATCATCTACAAGTTGAGAATGTCCGCTGCGAATTGAAACGAGGTGATCTCCCACAGTTAGTATGGATAATTTTCTGTACATTATGGAACCTTGACAAAATGATGAGGTGTTGCGAAAAATGTGAGCTTTCTGGTATGATTGGTCTTTAACAAAGGTATGTGAGGAGTGGACGGGTGAGAAACGGTTTAACACAGGAAGATATCTTTCGTTATGCTCGCCATTTAACTATTCCGGAGGTAGGTATAGAGGGGCAGCAAAAATTGAAAAACGCTTCGGTGTTGGTGGTAGGCGCGGGAGGATTGGGTTCGCCAATCGGGTTGTATCTGGCTGGCGCAGGCGTTGGCAGGATTGGCATGGTCGATTTTGATGTGGTCGATACTTCAAACCTGCAAAGGCAGGTTATTCATGATACGCAGCATCTGAGCGCCCCCAAAGTAGAATCTGCAAAAGAGCGTATGTTGGCGCTCAACCCCTTGATCCAGGTGGAAATTTATAATGAAACCTTCAGCGCCCAAAACGCGGAAGAAATGGTAAAACCCTACGATATTGTCTTAGATGGAAGTGACAACCTGGCAACACGCTACCTGATTAATGATGTTTGTGTGTTACAGGGGAAACCCTATATTTATGGTTCGGTCTACCAGTTTGAGGGTCAGGTTGCCGTGTTTGATGCCCGCCGAGGACCTTGTTACCGCTGCATTTTCAAAGACCCTCCGCCTATCGAGTCCATGCCGTTTGGTGTGCAGTTAGGTGTGTTTGGCGCACTTCCCGGAACGATTGGCACCGTTCAGGTCGCAGAAGCAATCAAGCTGCTCGTTGGTATCGGTGAGCCATTAATCGGCTACCTGGTTTTATATGATGCTCTGAACGTCACTTTTCATAAACTGCAAGTCGCAAAGGACCCTCATTGTAAGATTTGTGGCAGCCAGCCGTCGATTCGCTCTTTGAAAGATCACCCAGAGGATTACAGCATCCATACCCTTGATACACTGGACCCTGCCTTTTTTATCGAGCCCGAAGAATTGAACCGTGTGCTTCAAGGCGGAACAGCAATTCAATTGATCGATCTACGTAATCCGATGGAACAGAAAATTTCTACGATCAAAAATTCGCGTTTGATTCCCTTAAGCCAGCTCTCGACACGGTTGACCGAACTGGACACACTTCGACCCATTGTATTGTTTAGCAGAGAGGAAGAGCTATCTGTACGTGGTGCCCAAATTCTGCTCAGTGCCGGTTTTCGCGATGTGAAAGTGCTGCGTGGGGGAATCAATGCCTGGGCGCGTCAGGTTGACAAAAGTATTTTTCAATATTGACCTGGATAACTAAAGGTGTCGTATGTCCAAGAAAGCGTATCTTTTGCTGCCCATAATGTTTGTGCTTTTAGCCTGCGCACTGCCCTGGCTGCAAACAGATGAACTGCCCGCTACGGATTTGCCACCCAATGAAACCCCATTGTCAGATCCTGAAACGACTACCATCGAAGTGCCCGTTCTTACCGTAACACCAACCGAGCTGGCAGAAGCGCCAATACCAGCGCCCATCCTGACTGAAAAGGTGGTTCAGGAAGAAAACCCCGACCCATATTATGTTCTTGAAGTGTATTACCCAAATCTGGAGGGTGTTCCGCGCGCTGTAATTTTCAATCAACAGATCGAAGGATACATCCATCAAAACATAGATGCTTTTTCTTCTGACCTGGAACAGTTGGAAGGGGATTGGCGCAAGGTGGAAAGTTTTTATTCTGTGCAGTATGAGGTTACCTTTCAATCCTCAGAATGGGTCAGCATCCTTTTTACCACCAGCTTTTATGTGGCAGGCGCTGCTCATCCGGGGCAGGATGTTCACAGCGAAAACTATGATATCGCACTTGGGAAGTTTTTTGAACTGTCCGAATTGTTTATCCCTGGTTCAAATTACCTGGAGGTTATCTCCGACTACTGCATTGAGGATTTGAACAACCAGGGGGTATTTATTTGGGAGGAGGGAGCCAGCCCTGAACCGGAAAATTTCCGTACCTGGAACGTGAAGGATGAGGGTATCCTGATTTCTTTTCCGCCCTATCAGGTTGCACCCGGCGCAGCCGGATTGTTGAGTGTGATGGTTCCTTTTGAACATCTGCAAGAGATTGCTCTGCCTGGCGGCATGTTGTCGGCGTGGTTGCCATGATTATTTTAACTTTTTTACGAATGGAATTGACAAAAGCAAAATATGCCCGGACATAATGGATATCACGGTAAAAAGCTTCTTACGGTGTTGGCTCACCCGGATGATGAGACATTTGGGATGGGTGGCACCCTGGCATTGTATGCACAGCGCGGTGTGCAGGTAGACTTAATCTGCACGACACGCGGTGAATCGGGCGATGTGCAGCCCAAGTATTTGGAAAATTACGACTCAATCGCCGATTTGCGCGTAGCTGAGTTGAACTGTGCTGCCAGGATGTTGGGTATTCACGAGGTCATGTTGTTGGATTATCGTGATTCGGGGATGGCAGGGTCAGAAGCCAACCGCCACCCGCAGGCATTGGTTAACACGCCAATCGACCGTGTGGTGAGTGATATTGTTTGCCGTATCCGCCGACTGCAACCGGATATTGTGCTCACTCATGACCCTGCTGGGAATTATTTCCACCCTGACCACATTACCACGCACCAGGCAACGGTGCTTGCCTTTTTTTTTGCGGGTGATAAGAGTTATTCCTGTCCTGGTGATTTGCCCCCCTACCAACCGGAGAAGCTTTATTTTTATACCTTTCAACGGCGCGGGATGAAATGGCTCCTCAGGGCGATGCCATTGATGGGGATGAACCCGAGAAAATATGGGCGCAATGGGGATATCAACCTTGAACAGATTGTTTCCATGAATTTCCCGATCCATGTTGAAGTGGATTATAAAGAGGTGGAGACAATCCGTGAGAATGCATCGCGATGTCATGCCAGCCAGGGTGGCGGAAGCCGAGAAATGACCCTGTATGGGCGGTTACGGCGCTGGTTGGCAGCTTCACGGGATGCGTTTATGCAGGCGTATCCTACTCCGGCAGATAACCAGAAACAGTACGATTTATTTGATTGAGCGTTAAAATAATCCGGTTGTGTTGTTGAACCCATCGAGAGGATTTGGCTCTTACGATGGAATTTTCTGAAATATATACCGATGTTTTGAGGTGATCAGATGAACGGAGCTTTGGATGGGCTACTGGTTTTGGATTTGACGCGCGTTCTGGCAGGTCCGTATGCGACAATGGTGCTCGCTGACTTGGGTGCAGATGTCATCAAGGTGGAAATGCCTGGAAAGGGAGATGATTCGCGTGAATATGGTCCTTATTTGCACGGGGAAAGCACATACTTCATGAGTTTGAACCGTAATAAACGATCCGTAACGCTTAATCTGAAACTGGAACCAGCGAAAAAAGTATTTCTCGATATGATCAAGAAAGCAGATATTCTCGTTGAAAATTTTCGCCCCGGCACGATGGATCGACTGGGACTGGGTTACGCAGTTTTGAAGACACACAACAAACGCTTGATTTATGCAGCGGTTTCGGGTTATGGCGTCAGCGGACCGTACAGCCGCCGACCTGCTTATGATGCCATCGTGCAGGCGATGGGTGGCTTAATGAGTATCACCAGCCCTGAACCGGGGGGTCCGCCTACACGCTCAGGCTCGTCCATTGGCGATATCACTGCTGGCTTGTTTACAGCAATTGGCATACTCGCTGCATTGCATCAGCGGGAACGCAGCGGAGAAGGGCAGTTTGTGGATGTGGCGATGCTGGATTGCCAGGTGGCGATACTGGAGAACGCTGTTACCCGTTTTCTTACAACCGGTGAGGTGCCAGAACCTGTTGGGAATCGTCACCCTTCCATTACCCCATTTGAACCTTTCGATACAGCCGATGGTCAGTTAATGATCGCAGTTGGTAACGATTCAATTTGGCGGAGTTTTTGTACATTGATCGAACTGGAGGAACTGCTTGATGACCCCCGTTTTTCCACCAACCCCAAGCGCAATGAACATTATGAACAACTGCGCTCGCTGCTTGCGGAAAAGATAAAACAAAAAACTACGTCTGAATGGCGGCAAATCTTCGATGACGGAGGTGTGCCAAATGGACCGATTAATCATATTGACCAGGTGTTACAAGACCCACAAGTGCTGGCGCGGCAGATGATTGAAGAAATCGAACATCCTGTGGCTGGGCGGATGAAAACATTGGGTATCCCGATAAAATTAAGCGCAACGCCTGGTTCAATCCGTCAACCTGCTCCTTGCCTGGGAGAGCATACCAGAGAGGTGCTGCAACAAGTGTTTTTGTATTCTGAGGAGCAGATCAACCAATTAGAAAAAACAGGTATCTTTGGTTTACATAACGAGTAAAAAGGTGTGGAGATAAACGAGATGGAAAATGAAATCCGCAATTACATTCAAAGATTTATGGAAGCAAAGGGGATACCGGGTCTTGCAGTAGCAGTTGTACGCGATGGCACAGTGATGCTGGCAGAGGGTTTCGGTGTCCGTTCGATTCAGTCTAATATGCCGGTGACACATGAAAGCCTGTTTCACATGGCGTCGGTGTCCAAGCCTTTTGTTGCCACCGGTGTGATACAGCTTGTTGAAAAAGGTTTGGTGGATATCTATACTCCCGTGGTGGAATACTTGCCCTACCTGGTGTTGGATGATGTCCGCGTGGCGCACATTAGCGTGCGGCAGATGTTAAGCCATGTTTCAGGGATGCCGGATGTGGAGGATTACGAATGGGGCAACCCGGATATGCAGGATGATGCGCTGGATCGCTATGTGCGCTCCTTGAAGGACAGTAAGCTGCTCTTTGAGCCGGGAAGCCAGTTTGCTTATTCCAATATTGCCTATGAGATTCTTGGTGCGCTGATTTCAAGGGTTTCGGGTATGACTTTTGAGGCGTATATGCATGAGCATATATTTAAGCCGCTCATGATGCAGCAGAGCACTTTCTTTACCCCGGAGGTTCCGGAAACGTTGAGCGTGACGCCGCATTCGCACGGTTTTGACGTACAGGTCATCCCGGTCTACCCATATAACCGTGCACATGCACCCAGTTCTACTCTGCATACCAATGCAAAGGATATTTGCCGATGGATGCTGGCGTATCTCAATGGGGGAAAATTGGAAGGGGTAAAGCTGCTCGATGCTGAAAGCATCGAAAGGATGTGGCAGCCGTATTTCCGCCGCGATGAACAGCGCGAGGTGGGGATTAGCTGGTTTATCGGCAGCCGGCAGGGTTATAAAACGGTAGGGCACGGCGGCAGCGATGATGGCTTCCGTTCACAATTATGCTTGCTCCCTGAGAAAAAGCTGGGGGTGACGGTGATGTGCAATCTCAACCCTGCTCCTTTGGAAGAGCTGGAAGCCGCGCTTCTGGATTTGCTGTTGGGGGTCGTTCCCGAACGACCCCTCAAGCCGGTATTGCCCTGCCTGGGTGAGACTTATCTGCAAAAGGGATATGCGCCTGTCCAAGAGTTATTGTCGCGGTTGAAAGAGCAAACAGATATTTATGACCTTTCGATTGACCCTTTTCTCTCTCTCGGTTTTTCTTTCTCTGAAAATGGAAAAAACCAGACGGCTCTGGATATTTTCCAACTTGGGTTGTCCATTCAACCAGATTCGAGCAGTTTGCATGCTGCATTTGCGCTGGCGTATCACCGGATGAAAGAAAAAGCCAGCGCAATGGAGTACCTCACAAAAGCACTGGCGTTGGATGCACAGGATCGGATTACTGAATATGTCAGGAGAGTGATAGAGCAGTCAAATTGAGTGATTCGCACACTCTTTGTCTACTCTATCGGGGGGTTATTCCTCTGTTTTAATTGTAATGACGAGAACGGTGTGTTTGAGGTTATTTTTTAAAGGGCTATCCGCCATGAGGATTCTATCGATTGGTTGAAGATATTGCAGCTCTTCCAAGCTGAAATCCGGGATGAGATGGATGAACCCCTGGAAATCGAGATACACTGTGGGGGTCATCCCGCGTGGTATCATTTTCCAGGCTTCTTTCCACTGCTCAGATTCGGCAAGCGATTGGTTTCTTTCTGGTGGGTTCTCAAAGCGAGTGGAATTTGTGCCAAGTAGCATTTGATTGTTCTGCATACCAAAGGCGAAAAGCGGTCCATCCATCATGAAGATGGAAGCAACATACAGGGTCATATCATCAATGATTTTTTCTTCGATGGCGACAATGCCAAGCTTGCTGAGTTGGTCGGCAGTCTCGCTCAGGTTCTGGCTCAACTGCTGGTTGTTGCTAGTTTGGAAAATGCCCATCACGCCCACGGGTATATTCAATTCTTTTGCCAGCAGCGTATCGCGTTCTTTTACCAGTGCCAATCCCCAATCCCCATCCAGGTAAGGAAGCAGGTCTGTCTCAGGATTGAAACCGATTTGGTCATCAAGAAGCTGCATCGATTCAGACACTTCCTGTGAACTAATCGAGTTGGTGCTTGAGAGGATTTCTATCACGCTGGAATAAATTTTTCCCAGGTTGGATCCACCCATAAACAGGATGGTGTCCTGGGGAAATTCTTCGAGGATTTTTGTATCTGTGCCTCGGCTGGACAGCAGGTTGAGGTAAGGTTCTGAAAGCTGCTCGCGATTGTAAGCAGAGATGGCATCTAACTGGATGCTGTTATTAACCAGTGATAGCGACATACCGGAACTGCCGAAAATTTTGGGATCAAGACCGGTTGCCGCGATTTCACCCCCATTAAGTGCATAAATCTCTTTGAAGAAGGTTTGGTTGATGAATGTGGTCATGATTCGTGTAGAGGGCAGTTCTTTTGTGATGGCGCGATAACCGTCATCTTTTGCAAGGGTTTTACCATCGGGCGCATCTATGGCTCTTATGATGTGGTCCATTTCACTGCTTAGAAAGACCAGACCCTTATAGCGTCCTATGGCGAGGGAATCGTACTGCATCGCAATCTCAAAGAACGTGGTGTTTTTATATTCAATTTCCCGCAACGATGTCCCGCTTTCATTGGCGAGATGCGCGGTTATTTTTGCGACGAAAGCATCTGCCGCTTTTTTATCACGCGCCTCGATGGCAAAAACCCAGGTGGGGGTATCATTGCTCTCGTTAAGATTGATATCAAAAAGGCTGACACCGGCATATTGACCAATCCACGGTTTAATATCATCGGTAAAAGTGACACCGTATTGTTCCAATAACGATTCATCCATTTGTTTAATCAGGTCTTCACGGCTTTGTACTTCCGGGTTATCTCCTGCCTGGGCAAATGCATTAACGATGTCTTGTGTATCATTGGAGAGCAGTTTGAGCATATCCACAGAGAGGTGCATTTGGGCATCTGCCGATACTGTGCGGGCGATGGAGTCGTATCCGCCGGTGAGCCGTCCTAATATTCCCCAGTCGAATGGGTCAAAATAGAGCAGGGCAGCCGCCGCCGCAAGACAGAAACAAATGACCAGGATGAATGCCACAACGCCAATGATGATCCACACCTTTTTATTCTTTTGGGGTGGTTGAGGATGATCTGTTGTCATCGTTTGATTTGGATATGACATGTTTATGGTTTCTCCTAATTCTCTTTTCTTAAAAAAATGGTGAAAAACAACGCTATAAAGCAAAGTATGCCAGCAAAGAACAAGGTTTCATTGATGACAGTCATCAGAATCGACATTGAAGTCATCAGAGCTTCATTATAGCTGGTACCGGCGGGAATCAATTGGGCGGTTAACACATCTGCGCGGCGCAACCCGTAGGTGGTCATGCTTGATACTCCCACTGTCATGCCAATGAGGCGGAAGGTCAACACCAATGCAGAAGCCACGCCGCGGTAAGCTGCCGGTGAAGCTTCTACCACTGCGGTGGCAATGGGTGCAATGGTCAAGCCGATTCCAATCCCCGCCAGCGCGAGATGCGGGATCATGGTTGCGTAAGCCACTTGCATTTCCCAACGACTCATCAGAACGAAGCCAACAATCGCTATAAGTAAGCCTAAAGCGGCTGGCAGGCGGTAGCCTTTTTTTTCTGTGAGCCAGCCGCCAGGAATGGATGCAACAGCTACGGGTACGGTCAGGGCAGAAAGCATCCAACCGCTTTCCCAGGCACCCTGCTCCAGGGTTTGTGCAATGAGTGAGTTGATAAACAGCGGGACGTTGGCAATGGCAATAAACAGGCTTGCGCCCACCAGAAAATTCGCCAAAATAGCGACAGAAAAATTTCGGCGGCGAAACAGCGTGAGATCGATGAGGGGATGCCTTGATTTGAATTGCTGGACGATGAAAATGACCAGCAGAAGAACGAAAATGGCGAGCGCGACAGGGTTGTATGCTGTACCGGAGGTGGTCTCGGCTGCGTTCAGATTGATTTCTGCGCTGGAACCCAGACCGATGTTCAGGGCGGTCAGTGCCCCGGCTGCCAACAGTGCGCCAAGCCAATCCATGCGTGTTTGGGAAGGAACAGGCGGCAGGTTGCGTAATGCAACGGCAATCAAAATAAATCCCAGCAGACATATCGGCAGATTGAGCCAAAAGATCATGTGCCAGTGGAAGAAACGCACCAGGATGCCGCCGTAAAGGTGCCCCACCACCCATCCGGCTGTATCAATGGCTGCGATGACACCGATTGCCCATGCCCGTTTTCCGGGTGGGAACAGGTCGCTGACCAGGGCTATGCCAACTGGTACCATTGCACCACCGCCAAACGCCTGTACCATGCGCGCAGCGATAATGGTGTTGAGGGCAGTTTGTGATAATTCCAGGCGCTGGCTTCCCCCCAGCAGATAGTAGGCGCGCGCAACCATCCGGGTTAGCCAGGTGTCCGAAACAGCGACCAACAACGAACCGAGGGTGAAAATTGCCAATGCAACCAGGAACACCTTGCGCCTGCCATACAGGTCGGAGAGACGCCCCATGACGAGCATCGCCACGCTGTATGCCAGGAGGTAGCCGGTGACAATCCAGGCTGCTTTGTCTAAACCAGTTTGCAGGGGGATTTCCAGGTCGAAGATGACGTGCGGCAAAACCGCAGAGACGACAGTTAAATCGAGTGCGCCGATGAAGATGGGAATACTGATTAAGGCAATTACCCAAAAGGGAGAAGGGGTTGTTTTGTTTTGAGCCATATTCATCTAAATAGGGGGTTGAATGTCGATAACCCGGTCAAAGTCCCAGAAATCGATTTGCCATCTGCGTTCCTTTTCCGGGTCGCCGGCGTATTCAATGAGGACAGCGCGGTACAGATCGAAGGTTTGTGGGTCTACCCAGATTTGTGCATCCATCGGGTCAGGACCCATCAACCAGTTGCTCAAGTCATACAATGTCTCCCCGTTCAATTTGCCACTGACCAGGAAGAGTTTCTTTCCGGGCATTACCTCCAGTTCTGCGCCCTGTTCGACGGATAAATCGGAAAGGTCGGCGATGAGAATTGCGGGTAAACCTGTTTCAGCGGCAAGCAGTGTTGCCGGGTTGAACCCCCAATTTTCGGGCAGTTGTTCCCATTCACCAGTGATGACATTGGTCTGCCATTGCACGTTTCCAATACTGATGACATCCACCGATACAACCACTCCGGGGGCAATCACGCGCACCTCTGCCTGGATGCGGTCAGGGGTGACAAAAATGCCGGTCAACTTGCTCAATGAGAGCGTATTCTCATAATCGAGGAATGCAGATGCGCCGCTGCGGGCAATGGAAACCTGAAAACCCCTGGCGGATTGCATCCGTTCTGCAGAATGCTCCAGGATTTCCTGTGGTGTCATTTCTGGCGTGTTGTTTGCCTGGCAGCCAGAAAGGAGTAAAATTACCAACCCGATAAGAATGAAACGAACCATACCGAATACTCCTCGAAACGGAGGGTTGAAAGAATCTTCTAATTAGTATACAGGAAAACGGATTCTGTGAGGTGAAAGTCGTTAGAAGTGAGAATTGAGAGTGGAGAACAGGAAAGAAGAAAAGCAGCCACGAAGTGTGCGAAGGCATACAAAGTTTTTCTGCTTTTTCTTCGTGAACTTCGTTTTTTTTGTGGCAACCAGGGGTAACTCACAACTGCTCGCGAAGGTCTCATCCTCGAGTCTCGACGGGACGAGAAAACACCTCTTGCGAGAAAAAGCGCGCAACCAGCCAAAGAAGCTGCTTTTTTGACCGCTCCGAGGAGCTTTTTTACCTGCAGGGGTTATCCCGACTTTTGGGATAGCCCCTGCTCTTTCCATTCAGTTCACTTGTTGATTTTGGCTTTGGGGCGGCGGATCATCGATTCCAGGCTGGCGCCAGAGGGTACCATGGGGAAAACAGCATCTTCTTCTTCCACGCGGAAATCGATTAGCACGGTATGCGGAGATTGGCGTGCATATTCAACCGCTGCAGCAACCTCGGAGCGATTGGTTACCCGAATACCTTCCAGCCCGTGTGCATCGGCAATTTTGACAAAATCCGGTGCGGTGATGGCTACTGCAGAATACCGTTTTTCAAAGAAGAAATCCTGCCATTGCCGCACCATTCCCAGGTAGCCATTGTTGATGATGGCGATGTTCAGCTTTAGATTCTCCTGTGTAATGGTGGAAAGTTCCGCCTGGGTCATCTGAAACCCACCATCTCCTGCCAAAACCCACACCTCGCTTTCCGGGCGTGCAACCTTGACGCCGATCCCCGCCGGAAGCGAAAACCCCATTGTCCCCAATCCGCCTGAGGTAAACAAGGTGCGGGGATTTTCAAATTTGTAGTATTGTGCGGTCCACATCTGATGCTGACCGACATCGGCTACCACGATGGTATCTTCGTTGGATAGGTTCCATAAATCGCGGATGACCTGCGGGGCGTTGAGCATCCCTGTATTTTTGAGGAACTCATCCTCTTGAGTTTCATCATCCATTTTCTGGTCGCTGATTTGTTCCACCCAATCTGTGTGCTGCATGGTAGCCAGGCTACCATTGACCTGTCGTAAAGCTGTTTTTAAATCGGAAACGATGCCCAGGTCAACGTTGACATTTTTGTTGATTTCGCTTTGATCGATGTCGATATGGATTTTTCGAGCATGAGGTGCATAGGTTTGCAACGTGCCCGTGACGCGGTCGTCAAAGCGCATTCCCAACGCCAGCAGAAGGTCACAGTCCTGGATTGCGGTATTGACCCAGGCGTCGCCGTGCATGCCCATCATCCCCAGGTAAAGCGGGTGCCCGGCTGGCAACGCGCCAATCCCAAGTAGCGTGACCGCAACCGGTATCTGTGTCGTCTCAACAAACTTCCTGAGCTCTTCTTCTGCATGACCCATCAGGATGCCCTGCCCTGCCAGGATCAAGGGTCGTTTACTTTCGTTGAGCATTCTGAGCAGCGTTTCCGTTTCCCAGGGGGTAATCACAGCGGACGGGTTGTACCCGGGCAAATCAAGCGCGATGCGGTCATAATCCCAATCGGTTACCGCATTTTGCACATCTTTTGGGATATCCACCAGTACCGGACCTGGGCGCCCTGTCCTGGCGATGTGAAATGCTTCTTTTAGCACCGTGCCAAGCTCTTCAATATCGGTAACCAGGTAATTGTGTTTGGTAATTGGCATGGTAATGCCGGTTGTGTCAACCTCCTGAAATGCATCGAACCCCAAGAGAGTACCCGCAACCTGACCGGTAATGCAAACCAGGGGTGATGAATCCAGGTTGGCTGTAGCGATGCCGGTAACCATGTTTGTGGCGCCGGGTCCGGAGGTGCCTATGGCAACGCCAACTTTTCCGGATGCGCGCGCATACCCGTCCGCCATGTGCACAGCGCCTTGCTCGTGACGTGCCAATATATGACGGATGGGGTATTCTAGTAACGCATCATAGATCGGCAGCACGCCCCCGCCCGGATACCCAAAAACAGTTTCAACACCTTCTCTCAGCATGGTTTCCCAGATTATTTTTGCACCAGGTAATATCATTCAATCACTCCTCAGTTTTGATTTTTGTGTATTTACCAACAAAAAAGCCACCCTGCTTTGGGTGGCTTTTTTCGTCTTCCTGTGTTTTCTTTACAGATAAAACCCTGACCTGACCATCCCAAAGCGTTGGAGGCTTCTCGTAATAATGATAATAATAATGATGGACAGGGTTGCTATCTGTTGAGATGGTTTCATTTTCTTTGATCCACGTAGAATTACTCAGTTTCCCTTACTTTGATTTCCTGGATACGCCCCAAGAATCCAAAAACACTTCGAAGAAAGTAATTTTCCGGGAGAGCGCCGGGCGATTCTCAAACCAGTGCTACAGGATTGCATCGGTTGTTTTTGGAAAGCTGTACTGGTTCTTTTTTTTCTTCTTTGCCTGTGCCAGCATGGCTTCGTTCGAAGGCTGTTCAAGATCCCATCCTTCGGGAAAGATGGTCAGTTTCGGGAAGGCTTCAGGGCTGCGTGCCAGCATGGGGCTTCCTGTTCGTTTTGTTCTTTTATTCTGCGTTTTTTTCATGAGATCATCTCCTTTTCACTAAGAGTGGCTTATTTTTTCCAGTTTTCCGGGCGCAGTGAGCGCACTGTTGCGCCTGCTCGCCACATTTCTGACAGGCGCATTTCTTCTAATTCTGCGGTCAGGCGCGCTTTGTAGTCTGGTGCGCTGTTGGCTTGCAGCACGACGCGTGTTTCTTCACCCGAAACAACCGATTGGTAAAGTTTTTCAAATACGGGCGCAACGGCATCGCGGAAGGCGTGCCGCCAGTCGAGCGCACCGCGCTGCGCGGTGGTGCTGCAGTTGGCATACATCCAATCCATTCCGTTTTGCCCCACCAGGCGGATCAGGCTTTGGGTGAGTTCTTCCACGGTCTCATTGAAGGCTTCACTGGGGGTATGCCCGTTACTGCGCAGCACGTTGTATTGGGCTTCCATCATGCCGGCAAGCGCTCCCATCAGCACGCCTCTCTCGCCGGTGAGGTCACTGTGCACTTCATGTTCGAAAGTGGTCTGGAAGAGATAACCTGACCCGATGGCAATTCCTACCGCCAGCGTGCGTTCCTCGGCTCTTCCGGTGTAATCTTGCATAACGGCGTAACTGCTGTTGATACCGGAGCCATTCAGAAAATTCGCGCGCACGGAGGTGCCCGAACCTTTAGGCGCAACCAGGATTACATCCACATATTCTGGAGGAACGACGCCGGTTTGATCGCTGTAGACGGTTGAAAAACCGTGAGAGAAGTAAAGTGCATCACCGGGGTTGAGCAATGGTTTGATTGTTTCCCACATCAACATTTGCCCTGCATCTGAAACCAGGTATTGGATGATGGTCCCGCGGCGGGCGGCTTCATCCAGGCTGAAGAGCGTTACACCGGGCTCCCAACCGTCCTGTATGGCTTTATCCCAGTTGGGAGAGCCTTGCTTTTGTCCGACAATCACGCGAATACCATTGTCGCGCATATTAAGCGCCTGAGCGGGTCCTTGAACTCCGTATCCAAGAACAGCAACCACTTCGTTTTCCAATACTTTTCGAGCTTTTTCTAGCGGGAATTCATCCCGGGTGATAACGGTTTCCTGGATGTCGCCGAAAGTCAATTTAGCCATGAGTTCCTCCAACGGTTGGAATTGCAGTAAGGATGGATTGTGGGATAACAGCAGGTTCATTGGTCATTTGCACGAAGCCAGCGAGTGAAGAGCGTCCGCGTGCCATTCCAACAGCCCCGGAACGGGCAATTTCGATGATGCCAAAAGGTTGCATCATTTCGGTGAACGATTCAATCTTTTCGTTGCTGCCGGTGATTTCAATCATGAGTGAATCAGAAGCGACATCCACAACACGGGCATGAAACGTGTCAACCAGTTGCATGATATCCTTGCGGGTCATCATGCTTGCAGAAACTTTGATGAGCGCCAGGTCACGACAAACCATGGGGGTGTTGGTGAGGTCCTGGACGTGAATGACATTGATCAATTTTCTCAGGTAGAGGGTCAGGCGGCTGACGTTGACCTGGGTGTTGTCAAGAATGATGGTCATTCGAGATAACCCTGGCTTTTCAGTCTTACTGACTGTAAGCGAATCGATATTAAAATTCCGTTTGCGGAAGAGCGAGACAATCCGGTTGAGTACGCCGGGTTTGTCTTCTACCAGTGCAATGATTGTGTGCTGCATTTTACTTATCCTTTCTTTTTCCTTCTTCTCAAAGATTTGATGATTACGATCTCGCAGTATTATGCGCGGCGGATCATGTTTTCAAGACTGGTGCCTGCTGGCACCATTGGGTACACCATTTCATCCTTCTCAACTTGAAAATCGATCAGGACGGAGTTTTTTGTTTCCTGGGCGTGTCGTATTGCAGCATTGATCTCAGATGGCTGCGTAACGCGGATACCTTCCAGCCCGTGCGCTTCAGCAATCTTGACCAGATCAGGAGACGTGATGGCAACGGCTGAATGACGGTTGTCGCAATAGACATCCTGGAGTTGCCTGACCATGCCGAGATAACCGTTGTTAATGACCGCGATGTTGATCTTCAGATTTTCCTGTCGAATGGTCGATAACTCGGATTGGGTCATCTGGAAGCTGCCATCGCCGTTGATTACCCAGACATCGCGCCTGGGTTGTGCGAATTTTGCACCGATGGCAGCCGGCAGGGAAAACCCCATCGTTCCCAGTCCGCCGGAGGTGATGGCAGTGTTGGGATTGCTAATTTTGAAATACTGTGCAGCCCACATCTGATGCTGCCCCACGTCAGTAACGATTAATGCGTTCTCATGGGTCAACTGCCATAAATGCCTGATAACCTGTATGCCGTGCAATGCGCCGTCATCAGGTGTTCGGCTGAAATCCCGCTCACCTGCAGCCATCACATCAGTATGGATATCCTCCAGCCAGTCCGGGCGGGAAAGCGGTTGAACATGCTGATGGAGCACGCTCAAAGCTTCTTTCAGATTTGCTGGAATGCCTAAATCAACATGAACATTCTTGTTGATTTCAGTAGGGTCGATATCGATATGAATCTTCCTTGCGAGGGGAGCGAACTCTTCTGTTTTTCCGGTTGCGCGGTCATCAAAGCGCATCCCAAGCGCAATCACCAGGTCGCACTTTTGAATTGCCTGGTTCACCCAGGGGTCACCGTGCAGTCCCATCATACCGAGGTAAAGCGGGTGTTCTGCTGGCAGGCAGCCAATGCCGAGCAGGGTGGCGGCAACCGGGGTTTGTGTTTTCTCGGCGAATTTGCGCAGTTCATCTTCTGCATGGCTGATCAGGATGCCACGCCCAGCCAGGATAATGGGCTTTTTCGCCTGCGAAATCATCCTGATGGCGGTATTGAGCTCGTTTTCACTGATTGACCCTTCGATTTCATATCCCGGCAGATTGAAGGTGAGCATGTCATAATCCCAATCTATGACCGCTGTTTGAATATTCCTGGGGATGTCCACCAAAACCGGTCCTGGACGACCACTGCGCGCAATATAAAAAGCCTCTTTCATCACCATCCCCAATTCTTCAATGTCCGTTACCAGGTAATTGTGTTTGGTGATCGGCATGGTGATACCGGTGGTGTCCACTTCCTGGAAAGCATCGTATCCCAATAAATTTGCCGATACTTGCCCGGTAAGACAAACAATGGGCGAGGAATCAAGATATGCTGTGGCGATTCCGGTGACCATATTGGTGGTGCCGGGTCCGGACGTGGCGATAGCGACCCCAACGCCCCCACCTGCGCGCGCATAACCATCTGCCATGTGAACAGCACCTTGTTCATGACGGGTAAGTACATGGTGGATCGGGTAATTCAACATGGCATCGTAAAGCGGGAGCACACTCCCCCCGGGATAACCGAAAACCGTGTTTACGCCTTCTTTTAGTAATGTTTCCCAAACGATTTGTGCTCCAGTAATTTTCATTTTTCCTCTCCTGGGGTTAGATTGTGTCGCTGAGCAATACCGCACCCTGATCCGCACTGGTCACAAAACGGGAATACCGTTTCAACCATTTACTTTCTATCTTCGAGACAAAGGGCGGCAGGCTGCTCAACCGATTTTTTATTTCGTCATCTGACAGCCTGACATTCAGAGATCGTGCGTCCAGGTCGATTTCAATCATGTCGCCGGGTTGAAGCGCCGCAATGGGTCCCCCGCTGGCGGCTTCGGGTGAGATATGTCCGATACAGGCGCCGCGCGTGCCACCGGAGAAGCGTCCATCGGTGATCAGTGCCACCGACTCTCCCAGCCCCATGCCCATTAAAGCGCTGGTAGGGCTGAGCATTTCCTGCATCCCCGGTCCCCCGCGTGGACCTTCATATCGAATGACGACGACGTCACCGGCTTTGACTAGACCGCTCATGATGCCTTGCATGGCATTTTCTTGCGATTCAAAGATCCGTGCCGGTCCGCAGAATTTGCGCATGCCTTCACTGACACCGCCACTTTTAATCACTGCACCTTTGGGAGCGAGATTGCCGAAGAGGATTGCAAGACCGCCTGTCGAGGAATGCGGGTTTTCGATGCGCCGGATTATTTCGTCATCGCGGGTCGATACGTTTTCGAGGGTCTCCCCGAAGGTTTTTCCGGTCACGGTGAGACGGTCGAGGT
This sequence comes from uncultured Anaerolineaceae bacterium, assembly GCA_964426355.1. GTDB lineage: Bacteria > Chloroflexota > Anaerolineae > Anaerolineales > Anaerolineaceae > JAJFTV01. Next base: position 11,832 of record CAYRRA010000017.1, on the reverse strand, counting down.
GCATCAACCCATCCACGCGGGAGAGCTCTTTCATGATGGCGGGTACGCCACCAGCGGCGTGAACATCTTCGATGTGCCATTTACCCGCTGGGCTGACCTTGGATAGATGAGGCACGCGAGCAGCGGCGGCATTGATGCGCTCCAGTGGATATTCCAACCCGGCTTCATTGACGATGGCAAGCGTGTGGAGGACAGTGTTGGTTGAGCCACCCATTGCCATATCCACGGCGAACGCGTCGTCGACGGCTTCGCGCGTTACGATCTGGCGCGGGGTGATCCCGCGAGAAACCAGTTCGATGATGCGCTGCCCGGCTTCGACAGCGAGCTTTTCGCGTTCTTCTGTCTGCGCCAGGGCGGTGCCGTTATACGGCAGAGCCATTCCTAAAGGTTCCATCAGGCAGTTCATGCTGTTGGCGGTGAACATGCCAGCGCAGGAGCCGCAAGATGGACAGGCGTTGGTTTCCAGTTCTTCCAATTCTTCTGCGGTAATTTGCCCTGCCTGGAATGCTCCCACGCCTTCAAAAACAGAAATCAGGTCAATTGCTTTTCCATCGGGTAATTTGCCGGCTCGCATGGGTCCGCCAGAGACAAATATGGCGGGGATGTTGAGACGCATAGCAGCCATCAACATACCTGGCACCACCTTGTCGCAGTTGGGAATACAGACCATGCCGTCGAAGCGGTGCGCCTCGATCATTGATTCGACTGAATCGGCAATTAATTCGCGGGAAGCGAGTGAATATTTCATCCCGATGTGTCCCATCGCAATACCGTCGCAGATGGCAATGGTGTTAAATTCAAAAGGCACACCGCCAGCGGAGCGGACAGCTTCTTTGACAATTTTTGCAAAGCGATTGAGATGGACATGTCCGGGAACAATATCAGCATATGAGTTGACGACCGCGATAAACGGTTTTGAAAAATTCTGCGAGTCGGTCCCTGCTGCCCGCAAAAGAGCTCTGTGTGGGGCGTGTTCGATGCCTTTCTTAACCTGTTCTGAACGCATTTGTTTCTCCTTGTTGTTATTTACAAAAAACCACCCGGTTTGGGTGGTTTTTTCGCTCTTCCTTGATTGTGCTCGCTTTTTTTACGATCCAACCATCCCAAATCTAAGCCGGTTCTCAACAAGAAGGAGAACAACGACAATGACAAGAATAATAATGACGATCGCGAGCTTTGCAGTAAACATGTTTTTGATCCTGTTACAAAAAAAACCGCCCGATTTGTTGGGCGGTTTCTTTTTTCTTTTTGACCTTCTTGCCTGGTCTACTTACTTTTAGCCACCTGCCCAACCGGAACCGGGTTCTCAATAACAACAAGAACCAGGACAAGAAGGACAATAATAATGGAAAAAGTAATTGGCATTTTTACTCCGAATTTCAAGTTATTATAATGGTTTTAAATAATAAGTCAATAGGTTTTGTGAAATTTGCATTAGTGTAATTTTTTAACGGTCTATCCTCTTAATCCAAACCGTTCATGGATAATACCTCGGGGATGAGTTCATCCAACTCCTGGAGAATGGTGGGGATGTCTTCTGGTTTTGTAAAGGTCTGGTATGTTTGCCAGGCAGCATCTTCCAGGATGGTTTGGGCAATACTCCATGAGCCGCTTTGGGGAGCAGGTGTGGCAAGTGGGATCAATCCCACGGCAGTATCCCACTGCGGGTGAGCTGCACGAAAATCCTGCAAGGTTTCAAAAGCGGATGCACTGACCGGCAGTAAACCACTGGCTTCAGTCAATTTGACCTGGTGGCGCGGTAAGATGAGCCAACGAATGAATATCCAGGAAGCAAGCTGTTCAGCCGGAGTGGTTTGCCGCACCGCATAGGAATTGCCATTCATCAATACCACAGGTTTTCCATCATCAACGGGGAATGGCAATATATCCCATTCATCCGTGTTTTGTGCTTTTTTCATTGCCTGGCTTTGCAGCAGGATATCCTGCAAGCTACCACTATAAAGCAGGGTTTGCCGGTTGGCAAAATAATCATAGGGTTTGGGCAGCCGACTATTCCAGGCGCAGCCATCATCCAGCAATCCGCGCAGGGCACTGAAGGTTTCCCGTGCCTGTGCATTGTTGAAACGATACTGGTCTGTTTCGGCATTATACAATGCTGGCGGGTTTCTGGTGAGTACCCAGCTCAAGGTCGTCAGCGGGTCTGTATCGATGATCCACCCGCCCGTTTCATCAATAGCCTTTCGTTCTTCTGCTGCGGCACAAATTTGCCGGGTGAAACCATTCCAAGATTGGGGAGCGCTGAAGAACCCCAATTCATTTGCCCAGGATTGGTTGTAAAGAAGCACGTGCAAATCGCGTGTTGCCGGAATGCTTACCTGTTCACCCGCCAGGCTGTCTTGCTGCCAGTAAAGGGGAGGGATGTCCGCGCGTTCTTGCGCGGTGAGACCCCATTGAGAATCCTGAAGATAGGTGTTCACAGGAGTAAATGCCTGGTACTGCTTTTGCCAGAGCAACAGCAGTTCAGAGGGAGCCAGGATGACATTTGGGGTTTCACCATTTTGCATGCTTTGTTCAAAACGGTCTATCAAGGTATTGTTTCCACCCATTGCAAACGTATAAACCTGGATACCCCACAGGTTGCTTTGATTGAACTCATTCACGATGGTATCCAGTTTCTGTGCAAGCTGACCGCTCCAGGGATGCCAAAAGTACAGCTTTGTGTTTTCCAATTGTGAGGGTTCCACAGTGAGCAGGGGATGGGGTGTGGCGGTGGGTGTGGGCTCCTGCAAAGCAGGCATTATTGTAGGTTTTTCTGTGGCGATAGTGGTTTCGATAGCGGGTTTCTCGTCATTTTCCGGTGTGGTTAATGGCGGATTATTGTTTGAGCAGGCAGAAAACAGCAGGCTCAATATGAGGATTAGAAAGGGGATTTTTTTCATGATTGTTCCAGGCGGATCTCCTTTTCCAAAGGTCACATCTTGTTTTTCTGGAGGCTCAATCGAATTCTGCTGGATGTTCAGGGTGGCGGTGAAGCTCGAAGAGACGTGTGAGAACTTCGGGTGTTGTACGACCCATCGAAAGCGGCGGAATATCATCTTCGGAATAAAATTGAGCGTCGGCGGTTTCCAGGCTGTCATGCGGCTCACCACCGAGTAGTTCGCATTGCATGAAGATTTTATAGAGGTGGAAGACAAATGCCGGGTGCCCGTGTTTGTTGCGGTCAAATAACGCCATCAGGCGTGAAGCCTTGACCCGATAACCTGATTCTTCCCAGACTTCACGTTCGACTGCTTCACTGGGAGATTCGTTAACATCTACCCAGCCGCCCGGCAGCGTCCAGCGCCCATCGGACAACTCTTTGACCAACAAGATTTTACCGTCCTGAAAAACCGCGCCGCGGATATCCAGTTTGGGTGTCATGTAACCCGACTCGGATTGCAGCAGGTCTCGAATGATGGGCAAATCATATTCGGTGTAACTGGAATAGATTTCAGCAGCCAATTCGAGTATTTGTTGGTATCGTTCTGCATCGAAAGGGTTTATTGTGTATGTCAGCCCGTTTTGGGCATGTGCTTGAAGCTGCTGTGCCCATTCCAGCCATTTTGGATTTGTCATATTTGCTCCTCTAACCGTAGCACAATCTTATCAGCGCAGAGGATTCTTTGCAACATCAATCAAAAAACATCGTGCTGGTCGATTTGACAGGCAATCAGCCAGATGAAACTGTCAAAGTTGTTGAAGAGGCTAAAAAAATCATTGCAAGAAGCTCACCCAAGAGCTGCCGGGTACTCACAGATGTTAAAGGAGCCGTATATAGTAAGCATGTTGCAGAAGCGATTAAAGATTTTGTTCGTCACAATAGCCCTTATATCAAAACGTCGGTAGTCGTCGGGGCGGAAGGGAGAGCTGCGATTCTATTGCAAACAGTCATTTTTTTGACACATCGCGATCTCAAAGCCTTTAACAAACGCGAAGATGCGTTGAATTGGCTGGCGGGTTTAGAATAAAATCGATTTGAGATGGGCTTTTTTTCTATAGTTGTTGACACGTGCAACATATCTCTGTATAATGCATTCAACCATTAAGAATATCGTTCGCCAAAAGTAGTAGCCTGCCGAACACCTGACAGAGAAGGAGCGCCTGGGGCTGAAAGCCTCCACAGGCAGACGCAAGCGAAGTCGTTTGGCAAAACTGCCGAAGAAATCCACAAACAGGAGTGTAGACCGGCACGGGAGAGCCCGATACAGCGAAGCCCGGATGATGGTCCGGGTGCGAGTGCACTGGTGAATTGCCAGTGAATTGAGGTGGTACCGCGGAAGAATGACCTTTCGCCCTCAGGGCGAGAGGTTTATTATTTTAATGATGCAGATTCTGTTGGCGAAGTTTGTATCAGATCGTGAAAGAAGTTGGAAACTTTACGAATATTGGAGTGAAGATGAGCAAAACAACATTACCCAAAGTGTATGATTTCAGTGCAACCGAACAAAGGTTGTACCAGTGGTGGGAAGAAAAAGGTTTTTTCAGACCGAGCAGCGACCCGCGCCGCCCAGATTTTGACCCCTCGGTCAAGCCTTTTGTCATCTCAATCCCGCCACCCAACGTTACAGGTATTTTACATTTGGGACATGCCATGTTCGTCTCACTGGAAGACCTGATGATTCGCTATCACCGCATGAAAGGTGATTCTGCGTTGTGGGTGCCGGGTACCGATCACGCGGGTATTGCCACTCAACTTCAGGTGGAGCGCGCTCTGCAGCGCGAGGGTCTGACACGGCGGGATGTGGGGCGCGAGGAGTTCTTGCGCCGCGCCTGGGCGTGGAAGGAAGAACACGGCGGGATCATCACCCGGCAAATCCGCCGGTTGGGCGCCTCCTGCGATTGGAGCCGCGAACGTTTCACGTTGGATGAAGGGCTTTCCAAGGCGGTGCGCGAAGCTTTCGTGCGCCTGTACGAAAAGGGTATGATCTATCGCGGTGAACGGCTCATTAACTGGTCACCGGGTTTGCAGACGGCTGTCTCTGACCTGGAGGTGGAGTATTCCGAGGAACCGGGAACGCTATATTACTTCAAGTATGTGCTGGCGGACAACCCGGAGGAATTTATACCGGTGGCAACCACGCGCCCGGAGACAATCCTGGGTGATACAGCACTGGCTGTACACCCGGAGGATGACCGCTACCGGCAGTATGTGGGGCGGATGGTGCTGGTGCCCATGCTGCAACGCGCCATCCCGGTGATTGCCGATGATTACGTAGACCGAGAATTTGGAACCGCCGCGCTCAAAGTGACGCCCGGGCATGACCCCAACGACTATGAGATTGGACGCCGTCACAACCTGGAGGTGATTTCAATTATGGATCAAACCGCACACATCAACCAGAACGGCGGTCTGTATGCCGGGTTGGAGCGGTTTGAATGCCGTAAGAAACTGTGGGAAGACATGCGCGCTGCGGGGTTGGTAATTAAAGAGCAGCCTTATGAGCTCAAGGTGCCGCGTTCACAGCGCGGCGGTGAAATCATCGAGCCGATGATCTCCACCCAGTGGTTTGTGAGCATTAAACCGATGGCGCAGGCTGCACTGGAAGCGGTGCGCGATGGACGTATCCGCATCATCCCTGAACACTTCACCAAGGTCTATTACAACTGGATGGAAAACATCGAAGACTGGTGCATCAGCCGGCAGCTTTGGTGGGGGCACCGCATCCCGGTGTGGTACTGCGCCGACTGCGGCAAAATAACGGTGGAGCGCGAGGATCCAACCGTCTGCGCGCACTGCGGCAGCGCGCGAATCGAGCAAGACCCGGATGTACTCGACACCTGGTTTTCCTCCGGCTTGTGGCCCTTCTCCACGCTGGGATGGCCCGATCAAACCCCTGATCTGGAGTATTTCTACCCCACCAGCGTGTTGGAAACGGGGTACGACATCCTCTTTTTCTGGGTAGCGCGCATGATTATGGCAGGGCTTGAATACACGGGGCAAATTCCTTTCCATACCGTTTATCTGCACGGTTTAATCCGCGATGAATTTGGGCAGAAGATGAGCAAGTCGAAAGATAACATCATCGATCCGCTTGAGGTCATGGATGAACTGGGGACGGATGCGCTGCGTTTCACGCTGCTGGTGGGGTCTACGCCGGGCAGCGATATGAACCTGAGCGTCAAACGCGTGGAGGCGAACCGCAACTTTGCCAACAAGCTGTGGAATGCAACCCGCTTTATCCTGGGGACGATCGATCAGTCACCTTCTGAACCGCAGGCTGCCCCAGTGTGGACACTGGCTGACCGCTGGATCCGGGCGCGCTGCCGTTCGCTGACGGCTGAGGTGGGCAGGTTGTTTGAAACCTATCAGTTCGGCGAAGCCGGGCGGCAGATTTATGAGTTTTTCTGGGGTGAGTTTGCCGATTGGTACCTGGAGATTGCCAAGCTGCAAATGGCAGAGGGCGGTGACCGGGCGTATTACACCGCACAGGTACTGGTGCGCACGCTGGATGCTGTGCTGCGCATGTTGCATCCCTTTACGCCGTTTGTCACCGAAGAGTTGTGGGGGCATCTCAAATCGGCTGCGCAGGAACAGTCGGAGGGATTTGCACCTGCGGGCGGATGGGAAGAAGCCTTGATCGTGGCACATTGGCTGGAAGCCGCTGAAGCTGAGGACGGAGAAGATGAACAAATCCAATCCTTCCGGCTTGTGCAGGAAATTGTGCGTTCGATCCGCAACCTGCGCGCTGAAAAGGGTGTGAAACCGGGGCAACGCATCCCGGCTGTCATCGCCATTTCGGATGCACGCAAAGAACTGCTGCAAGGGCAGATGGATACTATCGCAGCGTTGGCTTTCCTTGACCGCGAACAGATTACTGTGACAGGTGAAAGCGAGAAACCGGAAGATGCCCTTACGTTGGTGGTGGCAGGTATCCAGATTCACCTGCCGCTGGCAGGGCTGGTGGATCGCGAAGCGGAACGCGAGCGGCTGACGCGCGAGCTGAAAACGCTGGAAAGCCAGATTGAACGGCTGGAAAGTTTGCTCGGTGGTGAATTTGCTAACAAGGCACCGGCAGCCGTTGTGGCGAAAGAGCGTGAAAAGCTGGCAACCTATCACGACTCGGCTGCCAAGATGCGGGCGCAGTTGAAAGATTTGTAACGATTTTGTAGTGATGGATACGAGGCTGCCCTCAAAGGCAGCCTCGTTTGCTGTTTTCTTCCAAGAGATAGTTTCTTCTGCGCCAAAGTAAGCTCGGTTCGGAGAACCTCGCGAGCCTTCTGACATCCTCACGAGCGTTTTTTTGCGGGCAGCTCTTCTCTTTCTCACTGGGAATGACTCCTTCCCCTTTCTGGAAATATCCAGAACAAACACCGGGTTTAGTGTATTCAATTTCTGATTTTCCATTTATGATTGGTATATTCTAGGTGTGGAACAGAAAAACTTGTGCTGGAGAAAGCATCATGAAGTTTTGGCATGAAATGCGAACGTTCCTGGTTATCTGGTTCGGGCAACTGGTTTCGATGATTGGTTCCGGGTTGACCAGTTTTGCATTTGGGGTCTGGATTTATCTGGATACGGGCTCTATCTCGTTGTTTGCTCTCAACATCCTGGCATATACCCTGCCGGGTATCATTTTTTCGGCGTTGATCGGGAGCGTGGTTGATCGTGTCGACCGAAAGCTGGTGATGATTTTGAGCGACGTGGGCTCAGGCTTGACGACCCTCGCGATTTGGGTACTGTTTTCAAGCGGGAATCTGCAAGTCTGGCATGTACTCCTGGTCTCCTTCCTTAATGCTACTTTCAACAGTTTTCAATGGACAACACAATCCGCTGTAGTGAGTACGATTGTGCCCAAAGCGCAGTTGGGACGCGCCAGTGGAATGAGTTCAATTGCTGATGCGGTCTCAATGCTTGCTGCACCAGCGTTGGCGGGTGTCCTTTATACCTCTATTGGGTTGAAAGGGATTGTTCTCATCGACTTCTTCACGTTCTGTGTTGCGATATTCACCCTGGTACTGGTTCGTATTCCGGTGCCGCCGCCATCAGCGGAGGGCTCCCAGGAAAAAAACTCGTTCTGGCGGGATACCCTGGTGGGTTGGAAATTTGTTTCGAACCGTCCCGGGCTTTTGGGTTTGTTGGTTTATTTCGCCGGTCTGTATTTCATCATCGGTCTGATCGACCCGCTGCTCAACACCATGCTGCTTGACCTGAGCGGACCGGCTGCTTTAGGAAGTGTGCTTTCCATGATGGGGGCAGGTTATCTGCTAGGTTCGCTGGTGATGAGTGCCTGGGGCGGACCGAAACGGCGTGGGCTTGGGATTTTGGTGGTGGGTGTGGTTCAGGGATTTGTGCTGCTTGGTTTTGGGGTCAGCCCTTCCCTGTGGGTGATTGGAACGTCCGTTTTTCTTTTTTCATTACTTGACCCGATTGTGGGCGGGTCGAGCCAGGCGCTGTGGCAGACGAAAGTTGCACCAGACATTCAAGGACGTGTTTTTGCGGTGCGGCGCATGGTTTCGCGCATTGGGCTGGCGCTGGCGCTGCTGTTTGCCGGACCGCTGGCTGAAAATTTATTTGAACCGCTGCTGCTGGAGAACGGGCGGCTGGCAGATAGCGTTGGACAGGTGCTTGGCACTGGACCTGGGCGCGGTGTGGGTTTGTTGTTTATTATCCTGGGGGTGTTGTTCGTGCTCTTTTCGCTGGCTGGTTTGCTTTACAGCCCATTGCGTAAGGTGGATGAGCAGATTCCCGATGCGTTGTGAGGAGATGTCACCCTAACCTTCTTCAGCGGCTGTATCATGTTCAAGCTGCTCGATGGTACCGGATGGGGTCAGGAACACCACCAGCAATCCAGCCACTGAGGCGGCAAATGCGATCCAGAACATACCTGACATTGCGCCACCGAGGGATTGCTGCAGCGCTGCTCCCATCGAGGAGGACGCCGGTGCAAGCGGGTCAACCAGGCTGTTGAGCGAAACCGCGGCGGGGTCCAGACCTGCATCCAGCAGCCGGCGGGCTAAACCGGCGCTCAGCGAAGCGCCCATCACGCTGACCCCCAATGTACCGCCAATGCTGCGGCTGTATTGGATGGTGGAGGTGGCAATCCCCAATTGTCTTTTGCTGACTGCTGTTTGTACCGATACCAACAGGGCAGGGATGGATAAGCCCATTCCAACCCCCATCAGCCCGGTGAAGAGCATGATCTCTAACTGCGTGCTGTCCGGGCTGATTGTGCCCATGAAGAAACTCCCCACAGTCAACAGTCCCATGCCAACCAGCGCCATGGCGCGGTAACTGGTCCGTAACAACAAACGACCTGAGATGATACTCGCCACTGTCCAGAAGAGAGACATGGGGGTGAGTGAAATGCCAGCCTGTGTTGCGGTAGTACCCAACACTGCCTGAACGAAAAGCGGGACAAAGTTGAGCGTGCCAAACATTGCCCAACCGGAGAGAAATCCATGCCCGATCGAGACGGCAAATAAGCGGTCTCGGAAAAGCGAAAGGGGGAGGATGGGGTCCACGGCGCGGCGCTCTGCCCAGATCAAGCCGGTTGCCAGCACCACGGCTGCTGCCAGCAAACCCCAGCCAAGCGGAGTGCCGAGCTGGTTCAGACCCAGCAGAAGCGCCAGGGCGGTCAGGGTGAGGAAGGCAGCTCCCAGGTAATCGACTGACACCATTTTTCCTGTTGGACGAGGTTCCTCGCGCCAGGTAAACCAGAGTAAAGCAATGGCAATCGCCCCAGGAACCAGGTTGATGTAAAAAACCCATGACCAGGAGACCGCATCGACCAGGAAACCGCCGATCAATGGGCCGATGACGGAGGAAACACCCCATACGCCTGAGATCAAACCCTGCAAGCGGGCGCGCTGTTCCAGCGTGAAGAGATCGCCGATGATGACAAACGATAACGGGAGCACTCCCCCTGCGCCCAGTCCCTGCACCGCGCGAAAGAGGATCAGGGCACCCATGCTGCGCGCCTGTCCGCACAATACCGATCCGAGGAGGAAGAGGAACATGGCAATCAGAAAAACCCATTTTCGGCTGAACAGGTCTGAGAGTTTGCCATAGATAGGCACCATTGTGGTGGAGGAGAGCATATAGATGGAAAAAACCCAACTGTAATACGTGAGCCCGCCCAACTGACCAACGATGGAAGGCATGGCTGTAGCCACAACAGTGCCTTCCATGGAGGCAAGGAAGATACTCAAAATAATTGCAATTAAGATGATCGTAAGTTGTTTCTGGCTCAACGGAATTTTTCTCCTTCGGGATGTAATTTTTAGAAGAAGCCTGGCATGCAGACGACGCGGGGTTCTGCTTCTGGATTCATCAGACAACCAGCCTCCTATTATATATGATTGATGCCAAAATTTCACGGCGAATATCGAGCGTTGATGATCGATCTCCGATGAGGGCGCTGGAGGAGAAAAAAATTAAAATTGTTAAATTATAAAAAAGGTATAAATCTGTTAATTACTACTTTACAAAAAGGTACATATTTACAAAATGCCGCTTTGAAAAAATCCGATGGTTTAAAAATCGGAATCAGTGCGGTTTAGGGAAATGTAGTACACTTGCAATCGTCAGCCCCGGTTGGTTGAAGGCTGTTAGCAGTTGTGAGAATCGATGGATTGTGCCAAAAAGGAGTTTTCATGAAGCGAATTGAAGCAGGCGATACCGCACCCGATTTTACCCTGCCCGACCACAAGGGAGACCTTTTTACCCTGTCCGAGATGGTTCAATCTCAAAATGTGCTGCTGGTCTTCAATATTGGCTTTGTCTGACCACATTGCACCAATCATATGGCGCAGTTGCGCCATGACTATGACCAATTCAAGGCTTTGAATACCGAAGTGCTGGTAATGGTTCCCAATGGACCCCGGATGATTGAGCGATATCGTCAACAATGTCATCCGCCATATCCGATCCTGGTGGATAAAGGTTCAAAGGTCGCAGATACATATTTTCAAACCAAAACCATGTTTTTCATCGGTAACCCGACTGTATTTTTGGTGGGTAAGTGCGGTGAGGTTTTGTATGTCCATTATGCAAAAAACCCAATTGAAGAGCCAGACAACCGGGAGCCTCTCTCGGTTTTAAGCCAACAGGCTGGTGGACAGCAGGGGTAATTGACTTTGGGGTGAATTTGTTGGAAAAAAAGATGTGGAACTGTGGTTTATTGAATCAATGATCGATATGCCTGGCAGTAATCAGTTTGAAGAACAGCAAGCCGTATTGCATTTGCTGCTGGGCTTGCTTTCAGTCATCGGCAGCGCCAATGATGCTGAAGATCATCATTACCTGGATGAAGCCCGGCGCATGCGGGAAGAGTCTTGCGAATCCATCCGAAATCTGATGCAGCAACACGCTTTCCTGGCGGTGTTTCTTCCTGCACTCCAGTGGGAAATGGACAGCCAGCACATCCTGGGGTTCGGCTGGTCTAATCTTTATCATGAAGTAGAAAACCGTTTAAAAATCCTGCAAAACGGAGGGGAAGGTCGTTAAAATCGGATGGAAGATCAGTCCTGCTCCCTTTGTTCAAACCTGTCAGATGAGGAGTACGCCTTTCAGAAATACGGCTGGGAGGAAGGCAACACCCAACTACCAGCGGTGGCTAACCAACTGGTGGTGGTAAAAGATTTCCACCCCGGCAGCAGCCGTGCGCTGCAGCTCAAGCAGTGCACACAGTGCGGTAAATACTATCTTTACCGCACTGATTATGAATACCTGGTGAATGGCAGCGAGGATGAAGAATTTCTGACGCGACTATCAGCCCAGCAAGCCGAGGAATGGCTTTGTAAAGACCTCTAGAGCCTGCCAACTGCTGCGCTATTGCGCTGCAGTTTTGGGCTTTCAGCTACCTTTCAATCACGGGTAGCTCAATGCTGGAA
>CAYRRA010000016.1:10904-37136 GCA_964426355.1 uncultured Anaerolineaceae bacterium | reverse complement strand
CATCATAACAGCCGTACACTGCACCCTGCTGTAATTCAATCTGCTCCTTCTGTGCAACCTGCATCAACTGGCTGTGCAGGGTCGCGCAATATGGATCGGTCATATCCACGTGCAGCAGTTTTCCGTTGAGCGGATAAAATGTGTCTTTCCTGCCGCTGCTGAAGTTGATGAACTGGTCGACCAGCACCAACGTGCCGGGTGGGAATGTGCGCACCACGCTGCCGCTGACGCTGGTAGACAGGATACGTTTCACACCCAATAAATGCAGTGCAAAGATATTCGCCTGAAAGTTAATTTGCGACGGCGCCAGCGTATGCTGCGCCCCGTGCCGCGGTATAAAAGCAACCTGTATCCCCTGCAAGGATGCAATCTGAACCCTTACATCGCCATAAGGTGTTTGCACCTCTTTATGCTCAATGGGTTCCATTCCTGCAAGCTGGTAAAAACCAGTACCGGTGATAAATGCCGTATCGAGTGTTTTCATCTGTCTGTATTCTCCAACTTATGGTGTTTTACCCGCCAAAAGCTGCTCGGCTGTGTTCGTGTCCGTGATTAAGGTGTGGATCACTCCGCTTTTCAAGGCAGCTCGTATGGCGGTTACTTTTTCACTGCCTGCTACAATGGCAACCACCTGTGGAATTTTCTCCAGGTCTTCCCATTGAATGCCAATCACACGTTCATCCAGCAGCGTGGGAACAGGATAGCCTCCTTCATTGAAAAACCGCATCAGAATTTCCCCTGCCACGCCGTGTTCCGCCAGGTAGCGGCGTTCTTCTTCTTTCATATAACCGGTTTGCACGATGGTACCAGCATTTTGGATCGACCCAATGCCGACAAAAGCGATATCCACATCACGTGCAGCAGCCAGCCCATCGCAGATATTTTTTTCCATCAAAATCGCAGCGCGAGCTTCCGGGCTGTTTACAACCACAGGCACCGGAAGGCTGACCAGTGAGGCATTTAAAATCTCGCTTACTTTCCAACTGATTCCATAAGGAACACCCTGCATCAAATACGTACCTGCCAGTTCATGAATGCTGATATTGATTGGCGTTTGCAGTGGGCGCAGATGCCGGGCAATTGAGCTGACGCTCTTGCTCCACGCCATTCCCAGTTTGCATCCGTTAAAAAGACGCTGGTGGAGCAATTCGGCACCGGCTTTGCCCAGTGCATTCAATGTGCCGGGTTCATCCACACCACTTTCAACAACCACCGCCTGTTGCAACAGAAAATGGCTTTTTATGTCCTGGCTCAACGCATATACATACGGTAAGGCGCGTGTAATTGATATCTTGACAATCCCCTTTTCCCTGGCTTTTTGCAGCAACCGGGTCACACCGACACGATTCATTTTTAATTCCCTGGCGATTTCTTCATGAGTCATTCTTTTCTCATAATACAGCCAGGCAGCAATGGTCATCAAATCAAGTTGATTGCTATTTGCCATCTATCAAGTTACCCTCTGAGCTGCGTCAAGAACTGCACGAAAAAAATGTTGAGTAGCAGAGACCAGGTCATTTTTACGGTGCAAATCACCGCCAATCAATAGTATACAATCGCTTCCGTAAAACTGTATCATTTCAGCAATACGGCTTATTTTCATGCCGCCACCCGGGGCAGGGAAAATCCGCCGGTATCCGCCAAAATCACCCTGGCAGCCGTGCAAAATCTGGCGGCATTCATCCTGGCTGAAAGAAAAACGCCCTCCGTAGTTGGGGAAAACACTTGCATCAGCCCCACACAAACGCGCTAGTTTTCCATATTGCAGCATGTGCGAAAAACCGATATGTGCATCCAGCACGTAAGTACCGTTAAAAGTAGGATGAAGCATCACCGGCAGATCAAGCCCTTCGGAGCGCAACCAGTGGACGATATCCCAACCCATCAGACCGGGGGCAACCAGGTAGCCGCCAGCGCCCTTCTCGCGGGCAAAGGCAGCGTTCTCAATGAAGCGATCCATTCGACCGGAGATGTTAGGGTAATAGGCGCAGTGCTGCCCGGTTTTTGCGTTTGCCGCTTGCACAGCTTCGGCGCAGTACTGCACGCGTTCTTTGAAAGGTGCAAACGGCTGGTTGCTCAACCCGTGATCGTCCTTAATGATATCCATCCCACCCAAAGCAAGGTCGTAAGCCATCTTTGCCAGACTTTTGGCATCCAAACCGAGCGGCTTCAATGCTGTGGCAATCAGGGGGCGTGCCGAAGCATGATGTATTTCACGCAGCCCTTCTACACCGTAAAGCGGTCCCTGCAAGGCAGTTTCTGCACTGGGGGGTAACTGGATATCCAACACTTTGATCCCCGGTTGAATACTGATATTGCCATATACCACGTTCAGGAATTGGGGAAATTCCTGCGCAGCCAGTTCCCAACCATACGAAATTTCAACGCGGGTGTGTTCATCATCTACCGCGCTGCACGATTCGACCCGCCCAATCACTTTTTTGCGGATATCACCCTGATCCACCAGGTCTTCGGGGAATTCGATGGTTTGTTCCACACAGATGTTGGCGGCTCTTTCCTTCGCCTCAATCAATCCGCTGTGCAGCAGGTAAATTACCCGAAAACGCTCACCGTTGGTGGTCAACTCAGGGCTTATGATTGTCATAATGCTTCAGCTTTCGCGGTAGAATGAACAGCTTCAACACGCACTGCTTTCAGGTCTTCTTCGGTGATATGCGTATCGATCTTCAGGACACTTTCCACGGTTTTCACCAAAGCCAGTGCATCCAAACCATAATAACGCATCAAGTAAGAGCGTGAGCCCCCATGTGCATACGTATCTTGCAGTCCAATGCGATACAGTTTTTTGCCAATCCCATTCTCCGCCATCAATTCAGCAATTTCTGAACCTAAACCGCCGACCACAGTGTGATTTTCCATTGTGATGATGCATTGACGTGCTTTGGACAGGGAAGGCAGTAGTTCGTGAGAGGGCAGTGGTTTATGGGTAGCCAGGTGAATATGTTCAATAGAAATACCCGCTTTGCGCAAAACTGGCGTGGCTCGCAGAGCTTCTTCGGTACTGATGCCGGATGTGACCAGGGTGATATCATCGCCCTGGCTGAGAAAGCGGAGCTTACCCAACTGCAAGGGCTGCTCTTTTGGGAACAAACGTGGAACTTCTCCACGCAGCATACGCACATACACCGGTCCGTCAATGCCGTAAACAATATCCAATACGTTCTCAACCTCGGTAGCGTCCCCCGGTTCGATGATGGTCATGTTGGGTAAGACCCGCATGATGGCGATATCGTCGGTGGCTTGATGCGACATCCCCCCTGGTGTGGTAATACCGGGCAAAAACCCAAACAGACCCACCGGCAAATTGGAATAACTTACCGCGCTTACTATCTGGTCCAACGTGCGGCGGTAAATAAACACCGCAAATGTGTGAATCCAGGGTCTAAAGCCCTCACGGGCAAGCCCACCCGCCATTGCCACCATGTTCTGTTCAGTCAAACCGCAGGAGATAAAACGATCCGGATAAGCCTCTTTGAACCCGGTAATCTCAACGGAGTTGGTCAGGTCAGCGGATAAAACCAGAACCTCAGGTTTATCTTTCGCCCAGGAAACCAGGTTTCTTTCGTGTACTTTTTTTTCAATATCCATGTCTTTTCCTTCCTGCGCAAGCTCACATTGTTTCAAAGAAAGCCGCATACCGCTCTCGTTCACCTTCACGGAAGCGCAGGTAATGCAGGTTGGGTCGGCGCTCTTCCAGAAGCGGCAGTCCCTGGGTGGGATTGGTGTAACCCAATATCACCAGGGCTTTTCCTACATGTGGGGTCTCAACTGCGTCCATAATTTGTTCCAGGTCATGCCCGTCAATGGCACAGGCGACCGCACCAAAGGCTTGCAGTTTTTCCGCCAGCGGTTCCATGTTCATGGTAGTTTTCATCTCGCCGTCGCACTGCTGCTGGTTGACGTCCACAACAACATGCAAGTTGTCCAGTTGATAATGGGCGATGATTTCCATCGCTTCCCAGGTTTGCCCCTCTTGAAACTCGCCATCCGACATGAAGACCCATACCTTACCGGTCTCATTTTTCATTTTGCGCGCCAGCGCCACACCGATTGCCTGGCTGAACGCCTGGGGCAGCGAACCGCACGACACTTCAGAACCAGGGGTGTGTTCCGCCCCAATCATTTCCAATGCATACCCATCGCGGTTGAAATACGTTAACGCATCCTCACCCAGCCGACCCGTCTCGATCAATGTTGCATACAAAACCAGGGCGTAATGTGCCGGTGAGAAGAAAAAGCGGTCGCCTTCGGGTGATTTTGCGCCGTTGTATGCTGCACCGGTGCGGTACTCCGTATTATGCGGTGAGGGCGTTCCCACAAACCGGGGCGGCTCCAAAGGACCTTCACTTTCGCCCAGGTTCATCAACCCTCCATACAGTGCAGCAAACAGTTCGGCTGAAGAACATGCCTGGCTCATATACCCACCGTTATTTATCAGGACATGCTGCAGCACCCGTTTCCGGATGGAGTGCGCCATCTCTTTTATCTTCAGGTAATCGATCATCTTTCTCCTGCTGTGGTTATATCTGGTCGAGAGCGCGCGAAAAATCTTGCAGCAAATCTTCGCTCTCTTCAATCCCTACCGAAACCCGAATGGTCGCATCGCTGATCCCGGCTGCCAGTTTTTCTTCCTGGGACAGGCTGTGATGCGTGGTGGATGCGGGATGCACGATCAGGGTGGTCACATCGCCCAGTGAGCCCGCAGGGATCGCCAGTTTTAACGTATCGATCAAATGAAAGCATTGTTCTCTTCCACCGTTCGCCAGGTCAAAACAGACCATACCGCCAAATTGCCCCTTCTTGAAAATCTTCAAGGCAGTCTGATATGCCGGGTGCGAGGGCAGACCAGGAAAACGCACACTCGCCACCTTTGGATGCACATCCAGGAAAGCCGCCAGGGCTTTGGAGTTTTCACAGTGCTGGCGCATACGCAAAACAAATGTCTTCAATCCACGCATCACCATACGCGCACTGTCGGGGCTGAGCAACGAGCCTTGTGTGCAGCCCAGGTACTCAAGCTGGTCAAAATTTTCCTCGCGGCATGTGATCGACCCACCCATCGCATCGCCGTGCCCGTTAAGATATTTGGTCAGGCTGTGCGTCACATAATCGGCGCCGTCCAAAAAAGGACGGTACAGGTAAGGCGTGGCAAAAGTATTGTCTACCACCACTTTTGCACCCACCGAATGCGCCATCGCAATCACGGCAGGGGCATCGATGACCGAAAGCATGGGGTTGGTCAGTACCTCAAAAAAGACCACATCCGGTTTTTCAGCTTGCATAAGCACTCTTAAACCGTCCAGGTCATTAAAATCCGCAAACAAGCAGCGGACGCCAAATTCCTCGTAAGCATTTTTAACGATGTCGTAGGTATTGCCGTAAACTTCTCTCGAAAGAAGCAGCGTCTTTCCGCTGCGCGCTCCGGCTGCATGTAGCGCCAGGTAATCGGCAGCCATGCCCGATGACATGGTCAGGGTGCAGCCGCCACCCACCAGCGTGGACAACGCCATCTCCAAAGCCGAGTTGGTAGGCGAACCCCAGCGCATATAAGCGTAACCGGAGCGCTCGCCTTCCAGCAATTCCTCCAGCTTTCGGGATTCGTCGTAATAATAGGTGGTTGCCTGGTATACAGGTGTTACCGATGGAAAAGAGCCAATCGGCGCCAGACCTTCACCGGCGTGAAGGCACTGCGTATTCAGGCTCATCCCTTCCAGGCGGGTATCAAAGCCGCGATATCGTTCCTTGAACTTTTGTGGATCTTTCATTACATCCTCCGCTGCTCAAATACTTTCATCATTCAGTGCTGCCAACGCCGCAGCGCTCATCAATGCGCTTCCCCGATACAGGATCGAATCATCGATATCGAAGCGCGGGTTATGGTGTGGGCGGATTTCCCCTTCCAGTTGTGCACCCAGCATGATGAACAGTGATGGAATTTCCAGGGAATACCATGAAAAATCTTCAACACCCATCACCGGTTGAAAATCGATCAGGCTCTCTGCGCCAAATAAATCAGCACATACCTCCCTGGCTATATCAGCCAGGTGAGGAGAGTTTTGCGTGACCGGCACATGAAAAGGGATATTCAGTTCATAGCGCCCGCCAAAACCTTCAGATAGTTTCAGCGCATTTTCCAGTTCTTCCACAAACACATCGCGGATTTTCTGGTCAAACGTGCGGATCGTCCCGCTGATTTTCACGCATTCCGGGATGACATTTGCGGTCGTGCCGCCCTCAATCGTCCCAATCGAAAGTGTGCCGCTGGCAAGCGGGTTAATCCGACGAGAGCGAATCGAGTAGATTGCGCTCAACACCTGCGTGCTGATGAAAATCGGGTCAACGGTCTCGTGTACCCAGGCATCATGCCCGCCTTTGCCATAAATCGAAGCCATAAACAAATCGCCGGAAGCCATTGCGCCGCCGGAGGCAATCCCAAAACCGCCGGCTTGAACGTTGCTCATGACATGCATTCCCAGCATGGCTTTAACAGCCTTTAGCATACCAGATTCTAAAATGTGCCGTGCACCGGTCAGGTTGTTGCCATCCGAGCGTTCCTCTGCCGGCTGAAAAACGAACAAGATTTCGCCCGGTATCTGGTCTTCGATGGTTTTCATATAGCCTATCACGCCCAACAACATGGCAACGTGGGCGTCATGTCCGCAGGCGTGCATCAAGCCAGGGTGCTGCGATTGGTAACTGACCTGGTTTTCCTCCTGGATGGGGAGGGCATCCATATCGGCGCGCAGCGCGATCCTACCCTTATCTCCCTTGCCCAGTCGGGCAACGATGCCGGTCTTACCGATACCGCTGGTGTATGGAACACCCATTGCATCCAGCTTTGCAGCAATATACGCAGCGGTCTTTGTTTCCTCAAAACCCAGTTCCGGGATCTGATGCAAATCTCTACGCAAATCACGAACCGTTTCTTGATGAGCAAGAAAATAATCTCGAATGATATCAAGGTTCATACTGCCTCCCTTCGCAAGTCAGATTCCCGGATTGTTGTGCGGCTTGGCTCCTGGTCGGGTAGGGCATCTAACTCCAGCCCGTTCATCGCCTGTTTCAGGGCAATCACCGATTCATGCCACGGGATGAGCAATTTTTCAAGGAATGAAACTGCATAATAAAACAACAAGCCAAAAGCGGTGATGATAACGATAGACGCCCACACATGGCGCGCATCCAGGCTGGCTGTGGAGCCCTGGCTCATCACAAAACCTAACCCGCGATCCGAACCCAGCCACTCCGCAACCGTCACAGCCAGGACAGAACTGGCGGAGGCGATTTTGAGCGCGGCAAAGGTTAATGGCATGGCGTTGAAAATGCGCACCTTCCAAAACACCTGCCAGCCGGATGCGTTCAGGCTTTTCATCAGCTCAATTTCCGATGATGATATTTTCTTCAACCCCTCATAGACGTTTATCATGGTGGGAAAGAAAACAATCAACACCACAATCAGCATTTTCACCGCCTGCCCGGTGCCAAACAGGCTGAAAAGCAGCGGACTCTCCTGCACAGCCGGCATATCCGCCAACGTATAGCGAATACGCAGCAGCAGTGGGGTAATGGCTGCCAGGGGAATGCTGCGAATAACCAGAAAAATGGGCATCAGTGCCCGCTCCAATGGTTTGATATAGACCAGCAGGACTGCGAAAATCATGGCAATGAAATTACCAATAAAGAAGCCCAAAAAAGCCGCCGAAAGTGTAGATTGAGCGTGATACCAGAAGTATTCCCACCCACCGCGCCCATTCAGGGGCGTTGTTGTGAGAATGCCGGTAATTTTTGAGGGGCGCGGCACTGCCATAGCGGATAGCGCATGTAAACGCAGACGCCATCCCGTGATTTGTTTGATGAAGGAAGAAATCTTGTCCAGGTTATCCTGGTTGGCAAATAGAAGTTCCCATGCCAACAGGAAGAGGACGATCACAATGATATTGATCCAGAAACTTTTTTCCCGGTAAAATTTTTGTTTTTCCATTTTCAACCCTCTTTAACGTACTTTCCCCAGGGAATCAACAGCTTTTCCAGGATGAGGATCAATACATACACCAATAAAGATAGAATCGCGGATGCCAGCAGGGTTGCCCATAAATCTAACAGGCGTGCACCAAACATAAAATTCACCATCAACGCACCCAGTCCATTCACCGCATACATGTACTCGCTGATGATGGCTGCCAGGATGGCGCCGGAACCGGTGATTTTAAGCGCAGTAAAGAGATAGGGCAGCGAGGATGGCAGACGCACTTTCCAGAAGATTTCCTGTTTGGAAGCATTCAGCGACTGCATCAGTTCAATGGTGGTTTTATTAATGGAGGTCAGTCCCTGCACCATGTTAATCAATACCGGAAAAAAGGATGTGAGCGTGATAATGGTGACCTTTGAAGCAAAACCCGGACCCATCAGACCGGTCAAAATAGGCAGCAGCGCCAGCAAGGGCAGGCTGCGCAAGATCAACGAGTAAGGATACACCGTTTTGGCAAAGGTTTTGCTGTAAACAAATCCCACCGAAACAAGAATGCCGATCACAGTACCGATCAGCAAACCGGTAAAGGCTTCCAGCACAGTTACCTGGGCATTACGAAGCAGCAGCGATGCCTGTTTGATGATCTGTGCCATGATCAGGCTGGGACGCGGCAGCACAAATTTCAGGCTGTCGCCAATTCCAAACTCCCACAACAACACCGCTACGATAAGACAAACGACCGGTATGAGAATATTGACCACTTTTTCTCTGAATGCCCGCCGTTCTCGCTTTTGTTTCTCAGATAAAGTCATCTTGGCTCCAGTCCATGCAGCAGTCTTTTTCCACTAGAGCTCAGGAAGCTCACCCAGGTTGGTCTGGTCGGCTGCTTTCTGCGTCACGCGCGCCAGCAGCTTGCGGATTTCATTGCTGTAGACAAAGCAGTCTTCATTCTGCTTCAAATCCAGTTTGCGCGGGCGCGGCAGGTCGATGCGAATATCCGCCACCAGTTCTCCCGGTCGAGTGGATAGCACAATCACTCGGTCGGAAAGGAATACGGCTTCTTCGATGGAATGCGTCACAAAAACCACACTGGCTTTCGTCTCGCTCCAGATGCGCAGAAGTTCGATATTCATCCGGTCGCGGGTGATTTCATCCAGCGCGGCAAACGGCTCATCCATAAAAA
The DNA here is from genome assembly GCA_964426355.1 of uncultured Anaerolineaceae bacterium. Classification (GTDB taxonomy): domain Bacteria; phylum Chloroflexota; class Anaerolineae; order Anaerolineales; family Anaerolineaceae; genus JAJFTV01. The sequence goes on along the minus strand of CAYRRA010000016.1, from coordinate 27,963 downwards.
TGAGCGGCGGACTGGTGACCAGGGCACGCGCCAGCGCGGCGCGGTGTTTCATTCCGCCAGATAACTGGTTTGGAGCGGCTTCCTCAAAACCAGAGAGCCCTACCAGCTCAAGCAGTAACTGGGCTTTCTGCCGGGCGGCTTTTTTATCCACCTTCTGTCCAATCTCCATGGGAAGCTGCACGTTTCGAATAACCGAACGCCAGGGGAAGAGCACAGCATCTTGAAAGACAAAGGAATACATGCGGTTTTTGCGTGCATCGGTAGGGGTCATACCGCACACTTCAATTTCACCCTCTTCCGGGAAAAGCAAACCGCCGATTAGCCGAAGAATAGTTGATTTTCCGCAACCGGATGGACCAATCAGGGAAACAAATTCATGATCCCCGATTTCAAAACTGACATTTTTTAATGCCTGGAAGGGTTCATTATGGATAATAAACTGTTTGGAAACATTCCTTAAAACAACGCTTGCCATTCTCTCCTCGATTGTTGGGTTGCAGGGGTCTTTGCAGCCAAAACTACTTAACTAAGACCCTGGAGAAGGAAAGTTTGTGTTTTATTCCGGCTCGCATTTCTCATCCAAAAGCACGGAGGGGTCTTCACAAAACATCCTTTGCCCCAGGGTCTCTCACCTGCCTGACAGGTCTAGATTTTTTTGAGTACTTCCATGTTGACGAAATCTTCAACCTTGGGAACCGTCTCGAGCTCACCAATATCGCTCATGATGCGAATGGCGTTTTCCCAATCTTCAACATTGATGTAGAGCAAACCTTTTTCTTTCGTCAAGGCAGATTCCATGAACGGGATCTGGTCCTGGCATTGCACAACCTGCTGCCCCAGTTCGGTACCATAGCTCTCAGCCAGTTTTGCGGTGATTTCTTCGCAAATCGGGGTGCAGTTGCTGTTGGTATATTCCCAACCTTTGCGGGTAGCGCTCAACCAACGGGCTGCTACATCGAGGTTGTCTTCCAGGTAGGTCGGTTTGGTGATGTAGAAGTTGCCCGGCACCTTGTAACCCCATTCATACGAGTCAATCACACCCAGGTCATAACCCATGCCACGCACCATACCCGGCTGATTGGTCAGGAAGCACCAGATGGCTTCCACGGTACCATCCAACAGGGGTGCGAGGTCATAACCGGTGCTGACAATCTCGAAATCGGCTTCAGGGTCAAGACCCACTTCGGCGCACATCACACGCCAGGGCAGGTTTACGCCGCCGGTGATGCCCACACGTTTTCCTCTCAATGCCGCAGGACCACCGGAGTAGTCTGCACCTGCGGTTCCATCCGGGTGCTGTTTAATATACGCCAGACCAGCAGGGCTGCGCTGGAACGCGGTTGCAACGGTGACCAGTCTCGTCCCCTGGCTGACTGCTTTCACCAGGTCGACCGACGAAGCCATCTCGCCCAGCTCTGCATCACCCGAATCAACCACTGCGCCGCCCAGGATACCCGGTCCACCCGGCAGGATTTCGACCGTTAATTCGCTGTCGCTGTAATAACCCTGGGAAATGGCTGCATAAATGCCGCCGTTTTGCACATCAGGGATCCAGGAAGGCTGAAAACGAACATTCGCCGGACCTGAGGATTTTGGTGCACAGCCTGCCAGTAAAGTGCTACCGTAAACGGTGACCAAACCTGCTGCCGTCACCACGACTGTACCTTTCAAGAAACTGCGTCTTGAAATTTGGTTTGAAAGATCATAGCCCTTCATCATCTAAACTCCTTTTTTCTCATTTTGAAAAGTGGGGTCTGGTTGGCAACAATGTGTACAATTGTACATCGTTGCACTTATGTACTCATTATTGTAACCATTTTTAATGGCAGAGTCAAGCGGTCTTGCTGAAATATTCACGCAGAAAGCTTGCCTTACGCAAGCAGGCTTTTATTAACCTCAATTCGGGATCACTTTATCTAACCCCACCCACCACCCTTAATGGTAAGTTGTTGGCAACAACGTTCAAATTGAGGCGGGTGAAAACACTAAACCCGAAATCACGTTAATTAGATACGACGGGCAATTTCATCTGCCAGGCGATTGACCTTCTCCATGTTCTCATCCAGGTCAGTTCGCTGCAAATGCCGTTCGCGCATCACCCATTCCCCATTAATCATCACCGCGTCCACATCCTCGCGACCGTATGTATACACCAGGTGAGCATACACGTCGTACAGAGGGGTCAGGTGGGCAGCGTTTCGTCTCAGCAGAATCAGGTCAGCTTTTTTGCCGAGCTCAAGCGAACCGATTTCATCCCCCAGCCCAATACAGGAGGCAGCACCCATCGTCGCCGTCCTGACCACATCCTGTGCTTTCATCACACTGGCATCGCGCAGAATGCCCTTTTGCAGCAGTGCAGCCAGGCGCATCGACCACCACATATCCAGGTCATTTCCACTCTGCGCCCCGTCCGTTCCTATGCTCAGCTTGACCCCTTGAGCCATCATCTGGGTAATCGGTGCAAAACCGGAAGCCAGTTTCATATTGCTGACCGGGTTGTGCGCCACCGCTGCGCCTTTCCGGGTAATCAGGTCGATCTCCTGCGCATCCACATGCACGCAGTGCGCCAGGAGAATATTCTCGTCCAGCAAACCCAGCGAGTCGAGTAAACGAATCGGCGATAAGCCATGCCGCACCTGTACGTCCTGCACCTCACCTACAGTCTCAGCCGAGTGAATATGAATCATCACACCCAACTTTTCCGCCAGGCGTTTGACCTCGCGCAGCGCAACCGGAGAATCGGTGTATGTGCTGTGCGGCATCAACATCGGATGGATTAATGCATCCTCTTTATACTGCTCCACAAACTCCTCTCCAAAAGCTAGCCGGTCAGTAAAGGAGAATCCATCCGGGGCAGTCTCGGTCTCTAAAAAGACCGGCCCGTTCACCAGGCGAAACCCCACCCGTTTTGCTGCCCGTGCCGTCGCATTCGGGAACCAGTACATATCGACTGCGCAGGTCGTCCCGCCCAATACCAGTTCACTGATCCCCAATTGCGCAGCGGTCTCTACATTTTCCGCTGTCATGGAAATACTCTCACCCTCCCAGACCCTTTTCAGCCAGGGCTCCAGGGGAAGGTCCTCTGCAAGACCGCGCAGCAGCACCGTCGCCAGATGGGCGTGCGTGTCGATCAAACCCGGCATGAGGATGCGTCCGCCTGCATCCAGCTTTTCGTCCGCTTGAAAATCCGCCAGGATTGCGTTGCTTTCCCCCAACGCAGCGATGCGTCCGTTCAAAACAGCCAGCCCGCCGTTCTCAATCAGTGTCAATTGGGGGTCCATCGTGACCAGGCAGGCATTGAAAATGAGGGTGTCAGCTTTTTTCATTTTATTCCTTCCAGTACCATACTTTGCGATAGTGTAACACCTTTTTTACCCGGTTGAAAAAACCATAAAACAGGTTGGATGCCAACATGCAGGCAGCCAGAATTTCCCATGATTCAAATAATACAGATAAAATTAAGTCAAGGTCATTTGCCATCGTTTTTCAGCTTCACGCATGCACGAGCCAGGAGAAACGATAGGATAGCATCTATTCTGAACCGGAGGAAACGCAGCATGAAATTTCAGCGCCGCAACCCACACCTGGAAGGAGTGATTCAGTTTGCTGTACTGGACGGTTTCTTTTTGTTGGCATTTCTCCTCACACTGGGGCTGTCCCTTTTCGGGTTTATTTCTGCGGTCATCCCCCTGATTGTCCTCATCTTTGTGGCTTTGTTCACGCTAATGCTGTTCGCAACCTGGCTGGCTGGGCAGAATCAAAGCGCGCGGGCAAACAAATTTCTGCAAAGCGAACACTGCGTGTTGTACTGGGAACTCACACCTGAGGAATTTCAACCCTTCAAAGAGCTTCAAAAAGCGGAAAGCAATAACGACTGGAAGGTTCAGTTGGGCTGCCTGACAGCCCTGATTGCCATTTGCGGGGCGTTAACCGGTTTCCTGGTGGGGTTAGATGAAGATTTGACGCAAGGAATACTGAAGGCGCTGCTGGGGCTACTCATCGGAGGCGGGATCGGGCTGGCGCTGGGAGCCGTCACCGTGCTGGGCAATAAGATCATCGAGCAGCGGGCGTACCGACGAACCGCCCCCTACCAGGCTGCCCTGGGTATTGGTGAAGTATACATGGACGGTAACTATTTCCGGCAGAATCGCGAACGCCACATCCGTTCCGCCGATTTTGACCCCGATGACGCCCGCCTGCTCAACATCCAACTGCATCTGCCCATGCGGGTGCGCCGCTCCAGCGAAGAGACCTGGCAGGTCATCGTCCCGGAGCGGATGAAAGAAGAGGTTTTGGCATTTCTCCCGCGCCTGCGCAACTGGACAGAACCATGCGCTGATTGAAATGGGTAGAAAGAGATTGTTCCAAAAGATAGGATAGCTTTAACAAGCAAATAATACGATTGCGAGGGTCTCTGATCCGAACCCTCGCACCGCAAGAAAACACCTCTTGCGAGGAAATAGTAAAAAAGGCTGTCTAAAAAGACAGCCTCATCATCCATTCAATCCTTTAATCCACAGCCTGGTTAGGGTATCCCCCAATAAACAATTCTACCCCATTGCCCGGTGATTATTTCCGTACCATCCGGCGTAAAGGCAATGTCGTTAACATTATGGGCACTATCTGAAACCCGTGTCAACACTTCGAGTGTCGAAGCTTCCAAAATTTCAATCACATGTTGTCCTGCTACAGCCAACAGTGAACTGTCGGGAGAAAACGCCATTGAAATATCATATGCACCCGCATAGTCCATCAAAATGAAGTCGATCTCGTAAGCAGACTGCAAACTCCAGTTGCCTGTACTCCAGGATTGTAAAACATCCGCGTCATCACACGTTACTAGAGATGTACCGTCAGGAGAAAATTGAACTCTCTCCACCGTATTATATTTTCCAAGGAAATCACTGTATGTACCCGCCTTGGAAATGGTTGCGACAAGTGACCAATTTGCCGTGTTCCAGACGTACACAAAATGAGTCGTCCCTGCTGCCAAAAGGGTGCCATCAGGTGAAACAGCCATATCCGTGATTGCATATTTGGTATCGACCGGAATGGTGGTAATAATATCCTGTGCCTCAACATCCCAAACTGTTATAGTTTCTGGCTGGCTATTTACCAGAAACAGGTTCTTTCCATCAGGAGATAATGCGATTGCACTTTCAAAGCTCATCTCTTTTGCCTGGCTGAGCAGTTCCCCTTCCGGCAGGCTGAATGTATTAATCCCGGCTATTGATGTTGAAAGTAAAGTTTCGCCATCCGGTAGTATTCTATAATCAGCCCCCAGAAATGCATAGAAATAGGGATAGTCATCGGGCTTCTGGTCTAACATTGCCAACACCTTGCCAGATTGCATATTCCTAATTTGGAAAATATTGGTATAGGCGAAGCCAGCCACCAGGGTTTCGCCATTGGGTGATATCTCAACGGTACTATAGGTATTTCGCAGGGAGTTTATCGATGCTTTTTCAATGTACTCGTCGGTGTCGTAAACCTTAATTTCCCCACCGTCAAACAAGGCAACCAGGTACCGGCTATCTGGTGAAAATTCCATATCGGAAACGTCATAAGAATTAAAACCAGTCTGTGTTTTCCAGTCATATTCACTTCCACCGCTTGTTTTTATTCCATTTTCAGCATTCCAGTATTCTATGGAGCCCATGTCATTCGCGCTTGCCAGTAATTTTCCATCTGGCGAAAACTGTACCTTCGTAAAGCTTAAGAGCGGATCGGGGGGTGCAATCTGATATACCAGTTCCTGGTTGGTTAGATCCCAAACCAATATACCTTCTTCGGTTATGGCAGCAAGGTGTTGCCCGTTCGGTGACAGGCTTGGGATAATCTTGAATTCCGCCGTGCTTTCCAGTTCGCCGATTTTGCTGCCGTCCTCTGCATCGACTAAAGTAATTGTCTTTGCGCCGGTTACCATAACCAGGGTTTTTCCGTCTGGAGTTACCGAAATGAACACAAATTGGCTGTAACTGATCTTGGTATCACTCAGTTTTTCTCCACTAGCCAGGTCCCAGCAAATAATGTGTCCGTCTTCAGTTTTTACAGCCATGACACCCCCATCTGGTGACAGTCTGACGATGCCGCCTGGCGTAAATTCGGATACGATATCCCAACTATGAATGTCTCGAATATGAATGACCTCACTGTTTGCAGTGATTAGTTGCCCGCTTTGCGGTATCGATAATACAAAATCAAACCATTCAGGATTGATCTTCGATTCCAGTATTTCATATCCCTCGGCATCAAATGAAAACACCCCTGAGCTGGTGATCACATAAAACTGACTGCCATCTGGCGCCCACGCCACCTGCATCATAATTCCAACACCGACCTCGGCGAGTTTTTCCACTCGGTCGACATTTTCTACGCTGATCACGGTAGAACCATGCGGAAAAGGTGTGGGTTCGGGTGTTGGGGTAGCCGAAGGCAGCTGCGTTGCAGTAGATGTTGCATCTATGGTAACACCTTCCGTTTCCGTAGATTGTTCGAGTGATGAGTTGTCCAAAGGCTCTTGTGTTACCGCATTATTAGAAACCTCATCAGGCGCTGCGGCTTGGTCGCTTACAGTTGTAAGACCGCAAGCCGTAAACAAAAATAAAAATAAAAACATCGAAAAAGCCAGAAGACCTGAACTTTTCTTCATACACTATTCTCCTTCCATACAATTGATACAATGCATAGTCAAAGTTGTTTTTTTAATTTAGTGGATTAATGGATTACTGGCTCCCCACATTGATTATATGTAAATATTTCTATTTTGCATAGGTTATAAGATGCGGGGTGATCGCATCAAAATTCATTTGACAAACGGAAAAATCCCCATCCCAAAAATAGCAGCAATATTAGCGTTTTTTCTTCGGCGCTTTGCGCAGTCCATCCAGCAAATGGGCAACCGCCATGAAAGGGTGCCTCAGCAGCATGCGCGGACCGGCATAGCGCATCATCGCCCGCGTCCGGGTGCGCATTTCCTTGTTATAGCAATGCACCGGGCAGTGAGCGCAGGTGGGTTTCTGCGCCTGGAATGGGCATTTCTCCAGGCGGATGGCTGCATATTTCAAGAGTTCTTCACACTCCGCACATAAATTCTCTTGCGTGCCGTGTTGGCGCCGGCAGTAGATTTTCAGCATCGCATAAAACGTGCGAAACTCACGCCTCAACCTGCGCGAGGTGATCCGCGCGATCGTTCGCTCGTATGGATTTCCCCACTCTGTCATAACCGACATTATACCCAAAACGATGGCGACCTCTGTCAATAGACTGCGCAAGCTCATCACCATGCTGCGCTGATCGGGCAGGACAGGCTCCAATTGCGCTCCTCGTTAACCCTGAAGGTGGATCAAGAGCTCATAAATCAGGTAAATGGCGGTGTTATAATAACCTCACAATCTTTTGCCGCATCGAGATATTTTCTGGTGGGAGAATAACACATAGAAGAAAACAATGACCATGACTTTTTCGGAAATTTTTTCACTGCCAGTTTGCTCCAATTATTTACTCTATGCACCGCTCCACCACCTGACAGCCCTGGTGAATGGGTCAGCCATCAAAGAAATCAAAGAATGCGGTCAAAAAGGAAACCCCCCTTCAAAAGCAGTTGAAAAGATATTTTCGAGCCTGACCGGGCTGCACGATTCCTTCCCGCAAGCACGACAGGGTGAGCTCGAAGAACCATTTTTTCTTGGGATTCTGCCAACAAGAGACTGCAACATGGCATGCCGGTATTGTGATTTTTTGAACAATGAGGAGTATGTCATGCATTTGGATACGGCGCGAATGGCAGTGGACGCCTACCTGGATCTGCTCTGTCAAAAACAAAAAAACACGGGGGCAGTGCATTTCTTTGGCGGCGAGCCCTTTCACGCGCCGCAGGTGGTGCAGTTTGTGGTGGAGTATGCCCGATTACGGGCAAAACAGATGTCCATCCGGCTTCATTTCGAGGTAACCACCAACGGAAATTACGATGAACAACTCGGTCGTTGGATCAGCAGCAACATCGACACAGTAGTACTCTCCCTGGATGGTTTTCCTGAAACCCAAAATTACCACCGCCCGCAAAGAGGCGGGGCACCGTCATACGAGCGCGTGGCTGCCAATGCACGCCTTTTCTCTTCGGGGGATTGTGAATTAATCATCCGAACCTGTGTATCAAACAAGAACGTAGAAGACCTGCCGCAGATCGCCGATTGGCTGTGCAAGACCTTTTTGCCTGCTGTTGTTTGTTTTGAGCCACTAACCGCCACAAACAATGCCCGCCGACATCAATTGCATTCCCCAGACCCATTAACCTATGCGCGCCGGTTCTGTGAAGCAACCGCAGTGCTGAAAGAATATGATATCCCTGCCGTTCTATCCAGCGCAGACCTGTCTCAAAACCGGGTTACACCCTGTCCTGTGGGAAACGACGCCCTGATTGTATCGCCTGAGGGGACGGTCAATGCCTGCTATCTGCTCGAAAAGCAGTGGCAGGATGCCGGGTTGGATATGCAGCTCGGCAGGGTAACGCCCAACGGCTTTGATCTCTGCGCAAATGCCATCGACAGAATGCGCCAGTTTTCGGTATACAACAAACCACTCTGCGCCGATTGCTTCTGCCGTTACCACTGTGCCGGGGGCTGCCATGTCAGCCATCAGACCGCCGGTCCGGCGGGCGAGTATGATGATCTCTGCATCCGTACCCGCCTGGTCAGCGCGGCAATGCTGCTCGACAGGTTGGGTCAGCAACAGTTACGCCAGGACTGGCTGAACGATGATCGACAGGCTCTCCTCACCGCTTTACAGAAATCCGACCATCTTAACATGCAGGAGATCTCCTGATGGAAGACAGGAAAACGGTCTCGGAAAAGACCTATCGTTCCACGGGTGATGTGATTTGGGTCAACGACTCAGGTCATCTACTGGTGGTAAATAAACAGGACATGAATGCACATTGGCTCCGTGACGATGAAGCTGCCTTATGGCGCTGGCTGCACCAGGATTTCAGTTACAGCGAAATCCTGGCATTGTATTGCGCTTTAACGAATATCCCAGCCGAACAGGGTGGAATGCAGATATGGGAAATCTTTCAAGGGTGGATTGAAAAAGGGCTTCTGGAGGTACACAGTGGCTAACCTGGTTGTCTCCAACATCTGCGATGCTTCCTGCGAATATTGTTTTGCCTCGTCATATCTGAAAGGTTCACACACCGGGATGGCGCCTGCTTTTATGAGCATGGAAGAATTTACAGCCTGTCTCGATTTTCTCGACCGATCAGAGATACCGGAAGTGCGCTTGTTGGGCGGGGAACCCACGCTACACCCGCAGTTTGCGGAACTGGTAAACATGGCATACCAGCGTCAGAAGAAGGTGATCGTTTTCAGTCACGGCGCTATGCCGGAAAAAGCCCTGCAAAGCCTTGAGGTGCTTTCACCTGAGCAATGCCTGGTGATCGTCAATATGAGCGCCTATTTCCCGAATACGTCAAAAGCGCAACAGGCAGAAATGAAAAGACTGGAGAGCCTGAGCCGGTTGAAAGAGCGTGCCATGCTGGGTGTCAACATCCAAAACCCCGCGTTCGACCTGTCGGCAGCCTTGCAAATCATCGCCGAAACCGGTATCCGCAAGGTGATCCGCCTGGGGATCGCTTTACCCGGTCCCAACGCCGAAAACCATTCTGTGCACCCCAAGCAATACCGGCTGATCGGCAGTCGTATTGCCTGGCAAGCCAGGCTGGCAGCAGAAAGCAATGTGTATCTGGACCTGGACTGCGGTTTTGTGCGCTGCATGTTTACAGACGAAGAGATTAACCTCCTTCAACAAGGCGGGATGCAGCCCGGATGGCATTGCAGCCCAATCCTGGATATCTGCCCTGGCGGTGAAATTCTGCATTGTTTTTCACTCTCCAACCAATTCAAAGAACACCTTTCTTCACAGGTAAACGCTTCTATGCTGCGCAATACCTTTCTCGAGCAGATTCAGCCATTCCGCAAAGCAGGGATATTCCCTGAATGCTCTACCTGTCCGTTCAAATCGATAGGCGAATGCAGCGGCGGTTGTCTTTCAGCTACCTTGCGGCGTTTTCAACCCACTGAAATCCACCTTGCCATTCCGCAAGCAGAACTCAACAAACTGGGCTAACCTTACATGGACAAAAACACAGACCCGTTCGACTTCGAAAACTACCAACCCCATCAAGCCATCTCCATACCCATCTCGCGCAGAGGCTTTCTCTCCGCCGTGGTCACCGAATTGAAAGTATTCAACAAAAAAGCAGATGGCGTGCTCACGCTCAAGACCGCCGATTTGGGACTGCTTTCAGAGGAAGACTTTAATCAATTGAAACCGATGGTGGTTCCTGGCTGCAAGATTAAATTGAAAGATCAGATGGTCTGGGCAACCCCCCCGGCAGCGATGGAACCCCTAGTTCTTTTCCCGGTTGATGCTCCCGCACTGACCGCCTTCAATCACTTTAACGGCAGCAATACCATTGCTCAAATCCGGGCTTTGTTGATCGAAAAAACAGGTTGGGTAGAAGAAAAAGCGCAGGCATACTGCCGCGGGCTGTTCCTTAAACTGGTCAGCATGCGCGTGTGCGTACCAGGATAAATGATGAAGAACCTCTGGACACTTCCCTTCGAGCTAGTTGACGACAACCTGCACCCGGTCTTCCGCCAGGACCTGCCAAAGTACAGCCTGTTCTATACGGCAGGCTATCTGGTATTAACGCAGCCATCCCACGCTGACGAAATTGCTGAACAGTTGAAGCAGCCAGTTTCCAACTCAACCGCAGTAATCAACCTGCTACGCAAAGCGCAAGAAGCACAAGAGCAGTGGGAAAAAACCTTTTTACACAGCCAGTTTAAACCGCTCTGCCTGACGCTCTACACCAGCCAGCAGTGCAACCTGAATTGCTCCTACTGCTTCTCGCAGGGTGAGCAATCCCTGCCAGAGACAGACCTGGACTTATCGGTCATTTGCCAGGCAACCGAACTGGTAGCTTCCAACTGCAAACGAGCCGGTGTGCCCTTTACACTGGTTATCCACGGCGGGGGCGAACCGACCCTGGACCGTCGTCTGCCGGAAATTCTCTCTGTGGTCGAGAAAATCGCAGCAAGACACGTGAAGGGTATCTTTCGCTACCTGGCGACCAACGGCGTGATGCCCGCTGAACAGGCACGCTGGGTTGCGGAACACTTTGATCAGATCGGACTCTCCTGCGACGGTCCGGCGGATATCCAGTCCACCCAGCGTCCTTTGAAAAACAGAACCAGCAGCGCCCCATACGTTGAACGCACCGCCGAAATCATCCGAGAGGCAGGCAAACCGCTCCATATCCGCGCCACCGTGACCGCAGAAACGTTCCAGCGAATGCCGGAAATTGCGGCATACCTTTGCGCCGAACTGCATGCTGCCGAGGTGCGCATCGAGCCGGTATTTAAGGGCAGCCGCTCTACACCCGGCATCGGTGTGCAACCCTGGCAGGCGGAAAATTTTTGTGAAGCCTTCCTGGCTGCGCGCCAGGTAGCCCGTTCATACCATACCCGCTGGCAGGCAAGTGGAAGCCGCCTGTGGGAAATTCACGGTCGCTACTGCCAGGTATTCAGAAACGTGCTGCATTTGCTGCCTGGCAACAGTGCCTCCGCGTGTTTTAAAACCGGCGGTTCAAACGAGGCACGGTCATCCGGTCTGCAAATCGAGAAAACCATTAACCCGGTTTTTGCCCTCGATCCGGTGCGGACTGGCGTTTTGCAAGATCAGCTTGCGCAGGATGACCTGTTCTGCCTGGCTTGCTTCAACCGCTTTCACTGTGATCGAGCCTGCCCGGATCGCTGCCCTGTGGATCCGTCATCCAACAACGGCACGGTCTCCATCGCTGGAGAGCTGCGCTGTTCCATCAACCGTATGCTCTCCACCGCACTACTGCAGGAGCGCGCCGAGGCGCTTGCCCCTCTGTTAACGCAGCACCCCACCATCAGCACAAAAATCGAAGGAGCATCATCATGAACCCCTGGGTTATTCCCTATATCGACCAACCGGTTTCTTTCTGGTCTGAACTGGCAGACCAATACGGCGATAGGATCGAAGAAGTCTACTTCCCCATGCCGCAAGGATGGATTGCCAGCGGTCGCAGTCGTCAGCCAGAAGCCCATTTGGTGTCATTCCTGAAGAATGCTGCCTTACCCAAAGCCGTTCTGGTGAACCCCATCGTTCTGCCGGAACCCATCGCAGCCATTGCTCCTCGTATTTTGGATAAACTGCGCGAGATGTATGAACGCTACGGCGTCAGCAATTTGACCGTTACCAGCCTGGAACTGGCGCGCGCGGTGCGGGAAACGCTTCCCTACATGCGCATCACCGCATCCTGCTTGATGGGGATCTCTACCCCCGCGCAGGCGCTTATCCTACAAGACGATGTTGATTCACTCACCCCCGATACGCGCCTGTCCCACGACATTAAAGGATTGCAGCGCGTCAAGGCAGCATTCAAAGGACGCTTGCGCCTGCTGGTCAACGAATCCTGCCTACCCGGCTGCCCGCTGCGTACCCAGCACTTCTATGAAATGGCATACAGTTCCTCCTTTCCGCTCTCGCTTTGCCAGACCACCCTGGAACAGATGCCCTGGCTGCGCATGACCAGCGGCTGGATACTACCGCAACACCTGCATTTTTACGAAGGCGTCTTTGACACCCTCAAACTTGCCGGCAGGGTTACGCTGCAAGATCCGCAGAAATACCGGCGGGTGCTGGCTGCCTACCTCAACCGCACCGAACTGCACCCGGATGAAATCGGCGGTGGACCGGCTTCAATCATCACCCCGGTGGACATCCCCGATTCGCTCTTCGAAACCATCCTGAACTGCGAAAAAGACTGTCACTGCTGTTCGCTGTGCCGTGATTTTTACAATCAGCACGTCAAAGCATGAGGAAAACCGCAATGGAAATTCATCTCATCCCGGTGCAGGATAAGTACATCATCTACCGTCCGCTGCTCAAACTGGCGTTCATCGGCAACCGCGCCATGTCCGACCTGGCGTTGAAGTTCGCCGAGCAACCACCGGGAAGCATTCCGGAAGGTCCGCAAGCAGCGCTGGATTTTTTGAAATCCAGCGGCTTCACCAACCCCGACCCTGCTCCTCCTCCACCGCCCGATCTTAACGCTGCGTTTCGCCCCACCTCAGCCGCGCTGCTGATGACCGGGCGCTGCAATCTGCGCTGTATCTACTGCTATGCCCACGGCGGCGAGAAGAACAGCCTCGACCTGACGCTTGACTCTGCCAAAGCCATCATCGACCAGGTCTGTTCCAACGCCCTGGCGCTGGGGCAGCGCGAATTCGAGGTCACTTTTCATGGCGGAGGCGAGCCCTCGCTGGCTTGGGAAACGCTGCAAGCCGCCGCTGCTTATGCCCGCGGAAAAGAACTGCCCGCCCGACTCAACATGGTCAGCAATGGCGTGTGGACCCCTGCACAACGCGAATGGGTGGTGCAGAACCTGGACGGATTGACCATATCGATGGACGGCGGACAAACCACCCAGGACATCCAGCGCCCATTCCCTTCCGGTAAGGGCTCATTCGATGCCGTCATGCAAACCATCCGTTATCTCAACCAGGTCAGGTTTTCTTACGGCGTGCGCGTGACCATCACACCCCAGCGTTTCACAAGTTTACCGGCAGATATTGCCTTCATCTGTCGTGAATGCAACTGCGATACCATCCATATCGAGCCAGCGTTTACCAGTGAGCGCGGAGAACATCATGGTCCCAGTGCAGACCAGGCGAAGGCATTCACCGAAGCCTTCCTCGAAGCCAATGACATTGCCCACGCCGCCCGGCGCAGGGTGTTCTATTCTGGGGCGCGCCCCTGGCTGTTAGCCAGTTCCTTTTGCACTGCACCGCTGGGCAGCGGGCTCACGATCAACCCGCAGGGCGAGATCGTCGCCTGCTATGAAATCACTGACCCCGATCATCCGCTGGCGGGTATGTCGACCTTTGGGCATTTAGAGCCGGGTGATGAAGGTCTGCAAATCGATAAAGAAGTGCGCATGAAGTTTTTGCAGTACATCGCTTCCAGGCGCTCCGCATGCAGGGACTGCTTTTGCTACTGGCACTGCGCAGGCGACTGCTATACACGTGCCTTCAAACCGCAGGATGCGTCTCCAGGGCAGCCTTATGCCCGCTGCGCGGTGAACCAGGCGATTACAGCAGGGCTGCTGCTGCGCTACATTGCAGAGGGCGGAGGTGTCTATCGCGGACAGCCGGACAGCTATTGTGAAATCCAAATACCTGGGAAAGGGGAAAACAAATGAAAAAAAAGGAAAAACAACCCAAAGAACAACCTGAAGTCTATGCACTCAAACAGGGCAAAAGCGGCTGGCAGTTCAGCCGGCGTGAGTTTCTGGCAGCCAGCAGCATGGCGGTAACTGCGCTGGCAGCCGCCGGGTGCAGCCCGGATGACGATTCTAAAAAACTGAACCGCATCTGTCGAAGCGTGAGTGCGCATACCGGAAGCACGAAAGTGATTAAGTTCAGCCCGGATGGAACCCTGCTGGCATCCATCGGCATTTCTGGTGATGTCAAGATCTGGTCTGTGAATGATAACCAACTGGTAAAAACCATCGAAATTCCACAAACCACGTACGGCGGGTTGGAGTTCAGCCCGGACGGGAAATTTTTGGCTTTTAGCAGCCTCCCTGCTGGCAATATCGATCTTTGGACGCTTCCCGATTTGGAATCAAGTCAACAGATCAGTGCGCACAACAAATGGGTGATGTGCCTGGCTTTCAACTCAGATGGGTCTTTGTTGGCTTCAGGAAGCAAGGATAAAGTGATTTACGTGTGGTCTCTTCCTGACGGCAGCGGGTTTACACGCATCCCTTATGCAAGCTCGCTAAGTGCAGATGATTACAAACTCCGGGTCAAGGGGCTGGCTTTCACACCGGATAGCTCCTCTCTGATTGCTGCATTCAGCGATGAAATTAAAGTCTGGTCTCTTCCGAATGGCGAGTTAATCAACACGATCACAGAAGAAGTTGAGCGGGTTGAGGTAATGGCAGTCAGCCCGGACGGCAACTTGCTGTGTGCAAACGCCTATGAATCTATCCTTCTGTGGTCGCTTCCGGACGGCAAGTTCTATAAAAGCCTTGGAAGACCCGATGACAACTTTGTTACTGCCGTGGCTTTCAGCCCGGATGGCAGTATGCTGGCAACCGGCGACACGGGCAACAGTGTGAGGTTGTGGTCATTGCCAGAATGCGAACCCATCGGTATTTTGGAAGGACATACAAGCACCGTTCAATGCCTGGCGTTCAGCCCGGACAGCACGCTGCTGGCGTCAGGGAGCAATGACGCAACCATCCGTCTTTGGTCACTGGCAGAGGGTGACCTGCTGGGTTGTCCTATGGACCTTGCAGCCATGACGCCGGATCGAAAAGGCAAGACCTATGAAATCATCAACAGCCGGGGAGAAACGGTTACCTATACCATCCCTTGTCGTTCACCGCTTCCCGAAGGTGCGGTTTGCACGTGTAATTGCGTGAAAGGCAGCGGCGAATGTTCCTGCAATTCGTATGGAAAAGGCGGAAGCAGTAACCATTACTGGCATCCGGATTAAGATGAATTCATGAACGATAGCTTCTTCGATTCGCTGTCAGATTCCACAAAACGGTATGCTCCCAGCATCACCGCACAGCAGCAAGCATTAAGATTGCCTGGGCAGGCTACGCTGGCATATCACATCGATCAGCGCGGTCTGCCCATTCCGCTTTGGGTGCGGCGAGGCTTACCGGATGCCAGTCCACAGGCATGGGATACGCTGCAAGATGAATTATGTGCAGCACCACTGGAAAAACCTTTTTGCATCTACATTCATATTCCCTTCTGTGCTTCCCGCTGTGAATTCTGCGACTGCTACGCTTTTGCGCTGAAAAAGAATCTCAAACAGCACACCGGTGGATATACGGCAGTTTTGGAGCGCGAGTGTAAGATGTGGGCTGCGCAGGGAAATCTCGCCCAGCGTCCGGTGAGCACCGTCCACTTCGGCGGGGGTACGCCAACCATGCTCGGCGGGGGGCATCTTAAAAATCTGATCGAGACGCTGCGCACCCATTTTGCGATTGCCGACGGCACCGAATGGGCACTGGAAAGTACCAGTTCAGCGCTGAGCGCACCCATGTTCTCACGGCTGCACCAGCTTGGTTTCACCCGGCTGCACATCGGCACACAGAGCCTGCAAGATGATGTCCGCTCTGCCATCGGGCGGCGTGAGAACGCTGCCGCGGTGATCGAAAAAATCAAAAAAGCGCTCTCGTTGGGGTGGATTGTCAGCGTGGATATCATCGTTGGTCTCCCCGAACAAACCCCGCAAGGACTGGTCGACGATCTGGATCGCCTGATCGACTGCGGCGTGGAGGGCTTTTCCATCTATGAGCTTCAACATTCACCGCGCAACCGGCGCTTCATCGAAAAACACAACCTGCACACGCAGAGCGCCGAACAGCGCTACCTGCTTTTCCAACTGGCATTCCATCACCTGCAATCGCATGGGTTTGCAAAAAACGTCTTCAATCACCTTGCCAAAGGACGCGACAACAACCTTTATTTCACCTTCCCCAAGCGCAACGAGGACCTGCTGGCATTGGGCAGCATCGCCGACGGAGTGTTTGGCAATTACCACTACCGCCACCCGGAATATCTGCCATATCTGCACGGGGTTTCAACAGGCAGCTCCGGGCTGCTAGGCGGTTTGCGGCGCAATCAGATTGAAGACCGGTTGCACAACCTGGAGGTAGAGATCATGAGCGGGCGAATTGACCCGCCTGTCTTTACAAAAATTTTGGGAGAGGAAAAGACGCAACACTTGCTAGACAGATGGCTGGCACACGGTATGATCGAGGCAGACCCGGAGGGCTTTGTCCTGACACCCAACGGCGCCTGGTTCAACGGGCAGATGCTGCAGGAGATCATCTATTCAGTTGGTTGAAATGACAATGCGTGCTCTACGCAAGAGAAAAAATAATGGGCAGTCAAAAAAGCAGCTTGTTTGGCAATGTGCTCGTTTTTTTCACGAGAGCTGTTGG
>CAYRRA010000016.1:0-10894 GCA_964426355.1 uncultured Anaerolineaceae bacterium | reverse complement strand
CTACGCAAAAGAAAAAATGAAATGGGCAGCCAAAAAAAACAGCTTGTTTGGCTATGTGCTCGCTTTTTCCACAAGAGCTGTTGGCTGCCCAACCAGAGTTCGGGTCAGAGACCCTCACGAGCGTCCGAGACGCTCGTGGTCGAACACAAAAGGGCTGCCAGCGGCGGCAGCCCTTTTGTTTAGCCTATCAATAATACTCTATGTGGTTACCGCCCGCCGCGGCGTCCGTTACCCTGCCCTTGCTGCTGGGCTGTGCCATCCATCAAGCAGGAGCCATCGAAAAGACCGCTGCCTGATTGCATCATGCGTGAACCATTTCCGCGCCCAGGCTTGCTCTGCCAGCCAGGGATTGTAATGCCGTTCGCAGACAACTGCTCTAACACATACGCCTTGGCGTCTTTCATGAAGGCATAGAAATCTTCCACACCCTCCGCCAGGGCAATCTGCGCCAGGGTTTCACCGGCGTCCAGGCGAGCTTCAATATCTGCCGCTGACAAACCCAATGCCTCAGCGGCATACTCGATCAGATAATCATGTGCATATCCGTTGGCAGGGGCTTCGGCAGGGGGAGTTTCCGCCTGGGCTGAAACAACACTCGCAAAACTAAGTACCGCCACCAGGGCTGTAACCATACTGATCAAAATTTTCTTACTCATTGTGTAACTCCTTCCAGTAAAGGTTGATTGTCTTCAGTTTAACCAGCACTTGTGAAGATATTGTGAAGGAAAAGTGAAACTGCTATGCTTTTTAATAAATCCATAAAGGATCAGGGTTTTTTACCCACTCCCCGCCTCAATTTGTTTTTTTAACAACAACCTTCCTATTGGATGATTGGCTTATATAACGCAAATTTGGGATTAGGGTTTTTACCCGCCTCCCACCACAATTTGGAACGGTTGTTGCCAATAACTTACCAAAAAGGGTGGTGGGTGAGAGTAGATCAAGTTATCCAGAATTGAGGTGGAATCGGATTGTCCCGAATAGAGATTTTTTATCTCTCTTCCTTGCATTTTACAAAAAGCGATGCTATTCTATTTTGAGGGGACCATAACCCTGTGTCAATTTGGGTGGAAAATCCCACCGCTTTTCAATCCCGAGGAGGAAACCCTGATATGAAAAAACGTTTTTGGATTCTTGCTGGTCTATCTTGCATTGCGCTGGGGTTGTATGGCTATTCACAACTCAGCCAATCGCAAAAGCGATATATCGCGCATATCATCAAACAGGTGCGCTACATGCCAGCGCGTTACCAGGTATAAAAAGCATTCCACGGAGGGAAATATGAACGACTATGATGTCATCGTCATCGGTGCAGGTCTGGGTGGACTTTCTGCCGGGTCTTTGCTGGCAAAGAGTGGGAGAAAAGTACTTGTGCTGGAGCAAAGCAGCTTTATTGGTGGCTGCTGTTCGACATTTGAAAAAGACGGCTTCAAGTTCGATATCGGCGCTTCAATTGTGGAAGCGATCAAGAACATGAAAATGATCTTCCATCAGTTAGGTACCAGCCTGGAAGACGAGATCGACTTGCTGCCCTGCGACCCGCTTTATAGCTGCATTTTCCGCGACGGAACCCGCACCCTTCATTACCATTCCATCGAGCGCACTGCAGAAGAAATTGGTAAAATCTCACCTGTCGACAAGGAGAACTACTTCCGCTATGCGCGCAAATTTGGGCAGTTCATCGAAGAAGGCGGTGAGGACTTCTTCACCTGGTCGATGGGCTCTTTCTCAGATATGCTCAGCCTGATTAAAAAGCGTCCCGTGATTGCCAAATTTTTACCGTTCTTTTTAGCAACCTATCAGGATGTGCTCAATCATTACTTCAAGGATGAACGCGTTCGCCAGAGTATGTCTTACCAATCTCTATACGCCGGTCACCCCGCCGACCTGGCACCGGGTATCTTTGCGATTTTGCCCTATTTTGAGCACCTGGGTGTCTATTACCCGCGCGGCGGGATGGCGCAGATCCCATTGGCGCTCAAGCGCATTGGTGAGAAATTTGGGATGCAGGTGCAGTTGAACCAGCGCGTAACGCGCCTGGACCTGGATGCAAATCGCCGCGTGCAGGGTGTCACGCTGGCAGACGGGCAGCACCTCTCGGCATCGGTGATCGTATCCAACGTCAACGCCAAAACGCTTTATCTCGACCTGGTTGGCAGAGAAAACCTTCCACCGGCTGTGGTAAAGGGCGTTGAAAGCTACGAAGAATCCTTGACCGCTCCAATGATCTATCTTGGGCTGGATTACAAACCGCCATTGGATGCACACCACACCATTGTTCCACTCGAACAGGCACAAATGAATGACGCCTGGTGGAACAACTATCGCAAGGGCAGCATCCCTCGCGAGCAGTTTGGGTTGATCTGCTGTCCTACCCACAGCGACCCCAGCCTGGCGCCAGCGGGACATCACATCCTGAACCTGATCCTGATGGGTCCCTATCACCTCAACAACAGCGACTGGGATCGCGAAAAAGAGGGCTTTATCCAGAAGAACATCGACTGGCTAGACAGATTTATCCTGCCCGGCTTGAAGGAACACGTAGTCATCGCCGATATGAACACACCGTTGGATTACGAAAGAAAACTTCTGATGCCCAAAGGTGCAATTTATGGTTTGCAGCAAGACCTGCCGGCACAGGCGGTCTTCCGCCCCGCGAATAAATCCAAATGCATCCAGGGGCTTTACCTGACCGGGGCATCCACCCATCCCGGCGGCGGCGTTCCCACCACCATCACATCCGGTTATGTAGCTGCGAAACAGGTGGAAACGTTTGAATAGTAGGTTACCACGATATAATTAACCCGCAACCCCATGTCCGATCCATTATTGCACACCAAATTCATCCCTCCCATCCTGAAACCCGGTCTGGTATCCAGGGTTGATCTTCTCGCCCTGTTGGATGAAGGGTTTGAGGTTGGAAAAAAGCTTATTTTAATATCTGCCCCGGCGGGATACGGAAAAACCACCCTGGCAGGCGAATGGTTTCATCGCCTGGAATGCAGGCGCGCCTGGATAACCCTGGATAAGGACGATAACGACGAACAGCGTTTTCTTTCTTACCTCACCACCGCTTTACAGTCACTGACCGATGTTCGCCAGAACACAATCAATATCACCCATCCAATGGAAGTATCCTCAACAGAGCAGGCGGCTGCCCGGAACATCCTCATCTCGCAGATTAATTTCATCAACCAATCCGATTCGCCAGCCATATTGGTGCTGGATGATTATCATTCCATCCAAAGCCACAACATACACGAACTGACCAGCTTTTTACACCGCCATTTGCCGCCCCTCATGCGGCTGGTGATTGTCACCCGCTCGGACCCACCTCTTTCCCTCGCCAGTTTGCGCGGTCGCGGGCAAATACTGGAACTGCGTCTGGATAACCTGAGATTTTCAACCAGCGATGCCTCCCGTTTTCTGACGGAATATATGCAGCTTCAGCTATCGCAGGGCGATATTGAACGGCTTGTTCAACGCACCGAGGGCTGGATCGCGGGACTGCAAATGGCGGGTTTGTCTCTTAAAGGTCGCAGCGACCCTTCTCATTTTATTCAAAAATTCAGCGGAGAGCATCGCTATATCCTTGAATACCTGGTGGAAGAAATCCTGGAGCAGCAGCCTGAAAACGTGCAAACCTTTCTGATGTGCACATCCACCCTGGATCGGTTCTGCGCCCCGTTGTGTGATGTACTTCTGGAAACAGATAATGAAAGTGCAGCCATGCTGGCGCAATTGGAACGCGCAAACCTGTTCTTGATCCCGCTTGACGAGGAACATACCTGGTTTCGCTACCACCCCCTCTTTTCAGAATTGCTGAGAGCACGGCTCAACCTCACCCATGCCGGGCTGCACAAAACGCTGGCTGCACGGGCGGCAGACTGGTGCAGCCAAAATCATCTGCTGCCTGAAGCCATCGAATATGCGCTGGCAGCCGCAGACCACCCCCTTGCCGGAGAAATCCTCGAAAAAATGGTGCATGCCATGTTGTACTCAAAGGAAGTTTTCGCTATCCCCAGGTGGGTCTCCCGGCTGCCCGTAGACCTGCTGCGTGCTCACCCCTGGCTGAGTGCCACACAGGCTTTTGTACTGACGCTTTTAGGTGGAGAGGGTGACCCGGAAAGTTTTTTGAGGGACGCAGAGAAAATAGCGCTATCAGCATCCCTGGAGGGCAGCGAAAGAGATGAGCTGTTAGGGCAACTTTACTGTGTTTGGGCATTTTTTTCAGAGAAAACCGGCGATCCGGAAAGCGCGCAGAAATACATCCAGGAATATGAGAAGTATGTCCATCCACAAAACCCACGTTGGATGTACACCTTCCGGCTGGCTGGGTATATCTATTTACTGACCGGCAATCTAAAAGAATGTGAACGAGTCTGGTGCAGTTTTCATCGCCAGGCACTGCGCACCGGGAACAGGGAACAGCAGGCGCGCGCTTTGTGCGCGCTGGCACAGGTGAAGCACTGGCGCGGGCATCTCCTGGAGAGCGCTCAACTCTACAGGGAAGCTCTGCAAATGATCGACCCCAACCAGCCTTTCAGCAACCAGGCAAGATTGGGTTTGTCCAGCGTACTGCTGGATCAAAACTCGCTGCAAGAAGCAGAAAAGTATCTGAAGGAAGCAGCATCGCTTTTAGAGCAACGCGATTCAAGAGAGATCGGTTTCTTCTATGTGCGCATGGCAGAGATGTCTTTCGCACAAAAGAACCTGGTGGACACAGAAGGTTTTCTCCAACAAGCATATCCACTGCTGCAAAACGAAGGCTACCTGATTGAATTATGGAGCGAATGGGAGAGGCTAAAAGTATTGCTCTGGCTGGAGAAGGGTGAATTTTCACAGGCTTACGATTGGTTGTTCAAAACGCGTGCGGCGAACCAGGGCAACCCGCTGACAGCCAAAAACATGGAGCAGGAACAACTGCTGGCGTGTGCACTCTGGCTCCATCAGGGCATTCGCAATGTAAAAAGCGTTCAACAAGCCCTGGCTTTATTGGATGAACTGATACCAGCAATCGAAAAGGCTGGGCATGGAAGGCAGTTGGTATCGGCATGGGTTTATCGTTCACTGGCTGAGCTGTATAGCAATTATCTCGAAACTGCGGTATGTTCACTGGAAAAAGCAGTATTAATGGCAAGTCGTGAAGATCTGAAAAGACCTTTCCTGGATGCGGGCAGTCCGCTGCTGCCGTTGTTACAGGTGCTCAAACCAACGGATGCACAGGTGAAAAAATTCCTGGCTGATCTCATGGTTTGTTTGCAAAAGGAGACCGGCGTTGAAGGGGATGCACCAACACTCAACGCAATTGAAACAACCTTGTCCGCACGAGAGCGCGAGGTACTGTCTTGGATCTGCCAGGGATATTCTAACCAGCAAATCGCTGAAAAACTGTTCATCACAATCAACACGGTTAAACGACACACCCATCACATCTTCAACAAACTGGGGGTTGAAAACCGCTCGCAGGCGATTCTGGAAGCACAACGGTTGGGGTTAACCGCGATACCGTAATACCGGAACAGTCCTTTCCCCTGCCGTTTTTGCGCCGGCAGTAACACTTAAGAGTCATTCCATTTCAAAAGACATTCACCAAAGATTACACCCCTGTGCGATGTGCACCAGGGTGTCTTTGCTTATACTCAGGCTGTTGAAAGAAAAGTCACTGCAAAAAAGAGGTCTGATATGCAAAACAGCACAAATCTCTACCGAATCGTTATTAAAGGTCACTTGAGCAAAGAGTGGGTTGACTGGCAGTGTGAATTGGATCACGTACAAAACTTCAATGGTGAAACCCAACAACCCGTCACGATCCTGACGGTCGCACTGCCCGACCAGTCTGCTTTGCATGGGCTTTTGGACAAAATTCGTGACCTCAACCTGACTTTGATTTCAATCAACCCGGTAAAACACTGAACGCGGGATTGCGTTCTTTGATAGAAGATTTCAAAACAAGGAGAAATATCATGACTTACGTATTATCTGTTACTTCGTATTGGCTGCACACGCTGGCAACCATCATCTTAATCGGTCATTACCTCTTGCTGGCGCTGGTCTTTTTACCCGCAATCAAAA
The DNA here is from genome assembly GCA_964426355.1 of uncultured Anaerolineaceae bacterium. Classification (GTDB taxonomy): domain Bacteria; phylum Chloroflexota; class Anaerolineae; order Anaerolineales; family Anaerolineaceae; genus JAJFTV01. Next base: position 4,819 of record CAYRRA010000016.1, on the reverse strand, counting down.
ATCATCTAAAAGGCGTTGAACTGGCAGGTGTACTCAAGGAAATCAGCACCCGCTCGCGCTCCTGGATCAACATCGCTTTACTGGTTTTCTTGCTGAGTGGTGTGTACTTGATGATCGCCGACGCCAATTACCCCGGTTTTGGTAGGATTTTCGCCAATGGGTGGACGATATTCATGGTTATCAAGCACATTCTTGTTGTGGCAATGATTTTCCTGGCATTCAGGTTTAATGCAAAATCAGTGCGTCTTGAAGCCAACCCTGCCCTCCCAGCATCCCTTTCCACTCTATTGAGATGGACCAACCTTTGCGGTCTGGCAGTGCTGTTGCTGACGGCAGTTGCACAAGGGCTTTGACCTGCTGCGTGATGTTTGCTCGCTCCACTTCCCTTAGCCGCCGATTCCACCGGCGGCTTCTCTTTTCACCTGACGGCAAATTTCCGGGTTTCGGTTACAATACGGTGTACAACACGATCCACTCATTCAGGAGCATGCTGTGAACCTCGTTAAACGAATCCTTCTCACCCTTTTCGTATCCATCCTACTCGCAGTGCCCGTTGCGCTGCTCAGCCCGGGGGAATTCCTGCCCGGCTTGCTGGCATCTGCATTGGTTCTCTGGGTCAGCCTGTTTGGTATGTTCTCCGCCTGGCATTGGGGCGGAGCGGGAAAAACGCTGGCATGGATGGTGGTGCTGGCATTCCTGCTGCGGGTCGTGATCGGTATCGCCGTAAACAAAGCCCTGCCTGTGTATGGATATGACACAGAGGTGCAGTATCATGGGTATCTGTTTAGAGACTCACACGAACGCGATATTGCTGCGTGGAACCTGGCGCAGTCGGATGCACCACTGTGGGTCAGTTTCCAAAGCGAAATGAAGGTCGATCAATACGGGGGGCTGCTCTCCCTCAGCGCCTTTATCTACCGCTACATCAGCCCAGACGCCCACCGCCCCTACCTCTTGCTCATTTTGGGTGCCGCCCTGACCGCCATTGGCGTGCCCTTTTTCCGAAAGGCAGTTGAAGGACGTTGGAACCTGCGGCTGGCAAACCTGGCAAGCTGGTTCCTCATCCTCTACCCGGACGGAATCTTGTTTGGCAGTTCACAAATGCGCGAGCCGTTTCTGCTTGGTCTAAGCGCCATCGCCTTTTGGGCGGTTGTTGCCCAGGCAAAAGACCGTACGCGCATCCTGGTTTTCCTGGGCAGTTTTGCAGGAATGCTGCTCATCTCCTCGCGCGTGGCGATTGCCATTGCCGGGTTCCTCGCCGTTTGGTATATCATCGAAACCCTGTTGCCGCACTATCACGGTCCCAAATGGCTCCTGTGGGCTGGTGTAATCACCGGGGCAATTGTTATTCTTGTCCTATCTTACGGATGGTTTCTCACCTCCGCCAGCCTGGATATCAAGCTCACCGAAATGGGCTCCGGATGGATCCAAAAACTGGTTAAAGAAGCTGGAGACATTTTCCGGATACCGATCATCGTCACCTACGGGTTGGCGCAGCCTGTGCTGCCGGCTGCCATAGCCGAGCCCACCGTACCTCTCTGGCGCTTAATCATGGTCCCGCGCGCTGTCGGCTGGTACGCTCTGGCACCCTTGATCATTTATGCTATTTTCAGCATCTTCAAAACCCCCACTGCACGCGACCGAAACATTTTTCTCTGGGTGACCTCATTTCTGCTGCTCTGGCTGCTGCTCTCCTCGATGCGCGCAGGCGGGGATGCCTGGGACAACCCCCGCTACCGCGCGTCCTTCCTGCCCTGGTTGGCACTGCTGGCTGCCTGGGCAGTACAGTTTGCCATAGAACACCGCGATGCCTGGCTGGCACGCTGGCTCATCGTAGAAGCCATCTGCCTGGCGTTTTTCACCAGTTGGTACTTCAGCCGCTATTACCAGTGGTGGGGCAAGCTACCGTTCTGGCAGATGGTAGCGTTGATACTGGCATTAAGCGCGCTGGTACTCAGCAGCGGCTGGTGGTGGCGCTGGGTCAAGCCTCTTTTTCAGCGCTCTCAAAATCCAGCGCAGCGGAATTGATGCAGTATCGCTGCCCGCTGGGTTGCGGACCGTCATCAAAAAGGTGCCCCAGGTGGGCATCGCAGCGCCCACAGCGGACCTCGGTGCGTATCATCCCGTGGCTGTAGTCCATCGAGGTTTTAATATGCCCCTCGCCCATTGCCTCCCAAAAGCTGGGCCAGCCTGAACCGGAATCATATTTGCTTTCCGAACTGAATAAGGGTGCTCCGCAAGCCACGCAACGGTAAACGCCGTCCTTGTAAAACTTGTTGTACTTCCCGCTAAAGGGCGGTTCAGTACCCTTGCGGCGGGTCACCTCAAACTGTAGCGGGGTTAATACCTTTCGCCATTCATCATCTGTCTTTTTTATTTCCTTTGTCATCCTGCACCTCTTAACCGGGTGTGTGTATTTTTTCCTGTCGCATACCAGGAAGAAATGAAATTTTTATCATTGTACATGGTTTTCACCGGCGAAATTTTAAATCTAGTTAATAGACCTGTTATATATAAGAGTATGCAAGGTTCGCCTGACAAGTCTCGGCTCTATCCATTTCATTGAGTAAAGATGAAAAGGTAGTAAAACATCTAACGTTTAACGAAATTAGATACCTGTTACTCCAGTTCTTTTGAGCCATTAAAGCCATCTTTCACCCAATGAGCCTGGCTTAGAATCTGCTTCTGCTGTTCAAAACGGGCTTTGCAAAGTAAACGGAATACCATCAGCAAAATTGATATTTCGCTTGAAGTTCGTTTTTCTGACAGGAACGCGTCTCAGCCAGGAATGTAGTGTTGAAAATCTTATCAAATGATCCTATCAAGAAATCGATGTCAAAGTCTTTCTTGCAGGAAATACATTTTCATATCCAAACCTGTCGTTTGTCATCCATTAAAACTGAGAAAAATCATTTCCAACACGCGATTTTATTAAATGGGTCACAAAAATACGATATTTTAGATAAGATTGTGTTAATATTAAGTGTGTCCAGCCACAACCATCACTCTTCTTAAATGAAATGGTTGCAGATAAATATCAGATATGGAATTTAACGATTGATCGAATTTTTTTGTTAGTTGTCTCAAAAGAACAGCGAAATCAATTGTAATCTGATGCGGACGCATAATAGCAATAGATATTGGAAAAATACTGTCAGATTTCTTAAAATTTATTGATTGGAGAAACGAAAAATGAGTATGTTTTGTTATCAATGCCAGGAAACTGCAAAAAACACAGGATGTACAATTAAAGGCGTCTGTGGAAAGAATGAGGAGGTTGCAAAACTTCAAGATTTACTCATCTACACGCTTAAGGGAATCTCGGATATCGTAATAAATAGAAACATCCAAATAAATGATTTTGATGAAATGAATTACGAAGTTCTTAGCAGCCTTTTTATGACCATCACCAACGCGAACTTTGACGATGTGCACATCGAAAATCAGATCATAAAAATGATTAAATTAAGAAATAAACTGCAAGAACTAGTGGATGTAAGCACTTTGCACGATGCGGCGAGATTCACAGTAGACAGCAGAGAATCTGTGCTTGAAAAAGCGGCTTCTGTTGGAGTATTGGCAACTGAAAATGAAGATATACGTTCTCTTCGAGAGACAATCATTTATGGGCTTAAAGGCATGGCGGCTTATACCGAGCATGCAAAGAACATAGGCAAAGAAGATTTATCCATTAATTCCTTTATTTACGAAGCTCTGGCAGCCACACTTGACGATTCGCTGACAGCGGATGACCTTGTAGCACTGACATTGAAGACGGGAGAATATGGCGTTAAAGCCATGGCATTATTGGATGGCGCACATACCTCAAGGTTTGGAAATCCTGAGATTACTCAGGTAAACATCGGTGTGCGTAATAACCCCGCTATCCTTATCTCTGGTCACGACTTAACCGATCTCGAACAACTACTGGAGCAGACAAAAGGGACTGGTGTAGATATTTATACGCACAGTGAAATGCTTCCCGCTCATTATTACCCTGCCTTTAAAAAATACGACAATTTTGTAGGAAATTACGGCAATGCCTGGTGGAAACAACTGGAAGAATTCGTTTCTTTCCACGGACCCATTCTATTTACAACGAACTGCATAGTGCCGCCAAAAAGCGAAGAAGTCAGAAGTCGCATCTTTACTACAGGAGCATCGGGGTATCCCGGTTGTAAGCATATCGAAGCTGATGAAAACGGAAAAAAAGATTTCTCAGAGATTATTGAACTCGCAAAGACTCTTCCCGCTCCCGCAGATATAGAAACAGGAAGCATTGTTGGCGGTTTTGCCCCTAATCAGGTAATGGCTCTGGCGGACAAGATCGTTGAAGCCATTAAAAACGGGTCAATCAAGAAATTCTTTGTGATGGCTGGCTGTGATGGAAGAATGAAATCCCGCGAGTATTATACGGAATTTGCCAGGGAACTGCCAAAAGACACCATCATACTAACTGCAGGTTGCGCAAAGTATAGATACAACAAATTACAATTGGGTGATATCAACGGAATTCCGAGGGTCTTGGATGCTGGTCAATGCAATGATTCCTACTCACTTGCCTTCATCGCGTTACAACTTAAAGAAGTGTTTGGGCTGGACGATATCAATCAACTACCCATCGCCTTCAACATTGCCTGGTATGAGCAGAAAGCCGTCATCGTTCTACTCGCACTCTTGTATTTAGGGGTTAAGAACATCCATCTTGGTCCTACGCTTCCCGGATTCTTCTCTCCAAACGTTGCCAGGGTAATTGTCGAGAAATTCGGTGTTGCTGGCATCGCTTCTGTCGAATCAGACATTGAATTGTTTATGAATG
>CAYRRA010000015.1:0-38147 GCA_964426355.1 uncultured Anaerolineaceae bacterium | reverse complement strand
GTTGGGCGGTACGGGATAAGATGAGATATGCCAAAACTACTCTTCTACAGAAATCCAATAAACTTACCGCGCTTGTTACCTCTTACAGGGATTATTGCTTCTCTCCTTTTTATCCTCTTGGTAATAGGACTTGGATTTTTGGAATCTGGATACAATCACATGACAGACATGATGAGTATCTTGGGAGGAGTGAGGGGGATGAGAGGGGTTGTCTTTAATACAGGAATAGCCTTGACAGGGACAATGCTCATTGCTTTTGCTATTGGGGTTCATTCTTACATAAGTAAAGGGTCAGCGATTGGACCACTTTTTATCGCACTTGGTGGGATTGGATTGATAGGTTCGGCTGTTTTTCACTGTAATGAAGGTTGCACAAATATTCTCAAATCTCCAGATTATATCGGGATTTTGCATAGTATAACCTCTTTTATTGCTGGTTTTTGTCTTGCTTTTGCGCCAATCGTCATTTTTCCTCGACTAAAGAAGGATGCGCAACTGAGAAGTTTTGCATGGTTTACACTGGCAATGGGTATCCTGGCAAATATCCCAGGGTTGATTTTTTGGCTTTCCTTTTTCACCGTTCGGATGTCGAGCTGGGAAGGGTTAATCCAAAGGCTAGGGATATTTATCCCACTCATTTGGATATTGGTGACAGCAATTCATCAGATATGCTTGCCTTATCGCAGCAACTAGCAATGAAAAATCCATCCCAAGTTTCATACACGCAGTCGCCCAACACTGCGTGCACCGGACGTGTGGGATTCTGCGCCATTTTCGAGCATTTTTCTGGCTTCGGGTTTTCCCTGCTCTCAAGCATTGTCCACGCCCACCCACACGCAGGTAACGCCTGGCGCCAGATCGACACCTTCACCTCTTTCCCCCGCGGACCGAGTCTCATGTACGGGTATAAGTTCCGGACCATTTTACAGCCGCAAGCTTTAGCGTAATCCACACTCTAATAAACCCAGCATTCGCTGTTGTAGGCTTTTTTGAAGCCAACGCCATAGAAAATTCGTGGCATGAACTCACATATGTGAACAAGATGTTTCAGCTACTAACCATCTTTATGGGCGGAAATCTTCAATGAACGCTGTATCGCGCCAAATCAGCGCGCTTGGACCAGCAAGACAGATGACATACTTGCGGTCAGGCGTCACAATTGGGCTAATACAACTGCTGACATTCTCAACCAGCCTGGGTTCCGTCCAGCCATTTTGAGTCGAATAGCTGATATATAAACGCGGCGTGCTGTTGTTATTTGCCAAACGGGAAAAGAGAATGTAGCTCTCGTCTGGAGCAATATTCGGTGTCACCTCGATCTGGTCAGAGGTGTTGACCGGACTTTCCAGTAACACCGGTTGGGTATATTCACCATTTATGTACGCTGACACATAAATATCACCGATACCGTCTTTACCCGACGAAAAGTAGAGATTGCCATTCTCCGCAACCGACACGGTCCAGTGCAGATCCATTTGGTTGATGACATCAGGCAAAGGTTGAGGGATGCCCCACTGTTCACCATCCTTCGCAACCATCCAAATGTTTTCTTTGCCAGAGGTTGTTGCACCTTGAATAGTGTCTGTTGAAAGGAAAAAGAGTTGCTTGCCATCGGGGGTCACGAAAGGATCACGTAGCCTGGTCATCCCGGTAAATTGGAGTGTTTCCTGACTTGTCCAGTTGCCCTCTACGAATTTCATGAAATAGATTTTCGCGCTGGCGAATTCACCTCCCCAAAAAACTTCGCTACCATCTGGCATAAAAGAAGGGGATGAGTGATACCCCCCTTTCAGGAGTCCAGATCCGAATTCTCTAGGTTGGGCATCTGGCAGGATTTCACCGAAATATGGATCCGATTGTGCAGGGGTGGAGGTTCGTTGCCCAGACAGGGTCGGAGTACCGACAACGGTTGGCAGTGGATTTTGTGTGGCAGAGGATGCTCTCAGTGTTTCAGCCGGCAAAACGGTTGATTCGACATTTGCACAGCCGGCTGTCAATAAAATCAAGGCAATCACTAAGAGGAATCGGCTGTAGGTTGACATGTTTCTCTCCCAGGGAATATTAGAAAAATCTGCTCTGCAAATCACCAGCAAGGAATTCATTGCTTCAGGATCCCCAGTCTTCTTAAGGTCACCATCACTATCCGGATCACTGCAAATATGCTGGTTTTCGTGAAGTTTGAACGTAATGGATTGCTAATCTCAATGATGAAAATCTTCACAACAATGATACATCGAATCCAATTAATTTACACCCTTCTGAAGAGGGGATGTAACAAAAAGAGCCCCAATCGAGCTTAAAACGATTGCTTTTATAAAAAACCAGAGTCCCATTCTTCTGTTCAATGGGGTACTGGTTTTAGCAGTTCTATCGCGCTTGCAAGAAATCAATTTGATCCTCATAGGGGTTCGTTTGTGAAGGATTAATTAGCTATGGCTATTTCTATAGCAAGAAAGCAATCATCGCGCCGCAGCCAAGTCGCATATACGGGTATAAGTTCAGACCCGTGCTTGCCGGTGCGCGGTAAAATTCGAAATCCTTTTAGTTCTACTTCGGGTAAAATTAAATTGATGAGCGCTTTATTTCCTGATACCCATCCTAAAATGGAAGCCTTACAAATTGAGCTATGGCGGACAGCCAGCCCCACCCGGAAAATGCAAATGCTGGCGCAGCTCAACCAATCGGCTCGTTCGTTAGCATTGACTGGGCTACGTTCGCAGTATCCCCAGAGCAGCGAAGCCGAATTGCGCCGCAGGCTGGCGGGCTTTCTGCTCGGAGAGGAAATTGCATGTAAGGTCTATGGAGAGCTGCCTCATGCAAAATGAACCAATTGAGGTCACGCTCAAAGTCACCCATGTTCTCGAAAGTCTCAGCATCCCATATCTCATTGGTGGCTCGCTTGCCAGCGCTCTCTACGGCATGGTACGCACTACCCAGGGTTCGGATATCGTTGCTGAAATGAAGCCTGAACACCTCCAGCCGTTTGTTTCAGCTTTGCAAGATGAATTCTACTTAGATGAAGAGATGATTGCAGAATCCATCCAGCGTCGTTCCAGTTTTAACATCATTCATCGGGAAACCATGTTCAAAGTGAATGTGTTCATCCCCCGTCCGCGCCCTTTTTTACAATCCTAGCTTATCCGTGCCCAGATGCAAACCTTTCTCTTTGAAACTGAAGTCAGCGCAAAATTTGCCAGCCCGGAAGATACCATTCTGGCAAAGCTCGAGTGGTATCGTTTGGGCAATGAAGTGTCGGAGCGTCAATGGCGCGATGTTCTTGGGGTGTTGAAAACACGCGCCGGCACACTCGAACTGAGTTATTTGCAAAAATGGGCAGATGAACTCAAAGTCAGTGACTTGCTGGAGCGCGCCTTGAAAGAAACGGAATCAAATTCGTAAATCTTAGAAGATTATCTTTTTCTCTTCAATGCGAACCAAATCGTATGCGCGGGGATAAGTTTAGACCAGTGCTGCAGGGGTAGATCGATTGCTGAGTTTTTATAAGTCTTCCAGAGATGGGGATGTTTTTTGTTGTGAAAGTAGGATTTGATAATTAATGGTGGTGGGTGAAGAGCAAATTTATGCGTTTGGAGGTTAACTCAATCAAAATATCGGAATTGTTCACGCCCAACCACACGCAGGTAAAGCACATGTATATGTACACCCTATACGAATACTGGCAAACTCGGTAAAAAGTAGGTACATCAAGACAAAACACATTGAAAATCAAGGATAAGTGATAATGGGAACCCCCAAGGAAATCAATAAGGATAAAGGAACACCGATCCATTTACCTGATACGAAAAGAATGTGGATAGTTTGTCTTATTTTAGGAATTATGTTTTGGATCATCGGTGTGGTTTTATGGGCACAGAAGGGGATTGATGAAGCTGTTCTGTTCTATTACAACCCAATGCGGGTTTCCATGGATCCAATTATCGTCTTAGCGAAATGGTTGTCATCCAATGGAATGGCTGCAATCACGATCATCTTAGTGGTTTATCTGATCGTTTCAAAAAAGGTCAAATCGTTAGATGCGCCGGTGATAGTGTATTTCTATACAATATGCTCGTTTGGGTTGAGTGGGATCGCGGGTGATCTATTGAAAGAGGTTCTTGCACGTCCGAGACCAGCAGCCACCTTCGGTAGTGAAATCCTGGCATTGAGCCAGGCTGTAACATCTGCAATTCCCTCTGGTCATGCCACCAAGAGCATGGCTTTGATCTTGCCGTTCATCTTGCTGGTGAGTTGTTCGAAAATTATTCACAAGGGGATCAAATTCGTTATTGTAATGACAGCCATCGGTGTTTGTTTAAGTAGAATTGTGCTTGGTGCGCATTATGTAAGTGATGTCCTGGCTGGGATCGGGACGGCTTTGATAGGATTGCCCCTTTCCATGATGTTTGCCAACATGCTTTTACAAAAGATGAAACAAGAACAGCTGCCAAAGCTATCCTATGTATGGGGCGTTCTATTGATTTTTATGACATGGGTATTCTTGACCCTGTAGATTGTTTCGAGCATCATACGCACATTTTGTTTGCTTTCATCTGGCTTTTACCGGTCTGAAGATATAATTTATCCCATGCCAACCATACCTTCACAATCACCAGAAGACATTCTGCATTCTGTCTTCGGCTACCAGCAGTACAAATCTCTTCAGCGGGAAGTGATCCAAAACGTGCTGAGCCAGCGCGATACCCTGGCAATCATGCCGACCGGGGGTGGCAAATCGCTGTGTTACCAGATTCCCGCTTTGCTTTCGCCTGGATTGACGGTAGTGGTCTCGCCTTTGATTGCCCTGATGAAAGACCAGGTGGAGCAGTTAGATGCACTGGGTGTCCCTGCGCTTTTTCTGAACAGTTCGCTCTCATTTGAAGACTATCAGGTCAACATGCTGCAGCTGCGCAGCGGCGAGATCAAGCTGCTTTATGTGGCACCCGAAACACTGCTCACCCCGCGTCTGTTGAACCTGCTTGAAAGCGTGACTGTTTCCTGCCTGACCATCGACGAAGCGCACTGCATCTCGGAATGGGGACACGACTTTCGTCCGGAATATCGCCAGATTGTCCAGGTTCGCCAGCGCTTCCCTGGGGCTGTCTGCCTGGCTCTCACCGCGACCGCCACTGAACGGGTGCGCAAGGACATCAAGGACACCCTGGCATTTCAAGACGACAACGAATTTGTTGCCAGTTTCAACCGCGAAAACTTGATGATCGAGGTTTTACCCAAAACCGACCCCAGCGCGCAAACGATTGCTTTTTTGCAGCGCTTCCCCGATCAGTCGGGCATCATCTACTGTTTCTCGCGCAGGCAGGTGGATGACCTGACCGCCTTTTTGATGACCAAAGGCTTCTCGGTGCGCGCTTATCATGCCGGATTGTCCGATCACGAGCGCAAAACCAATCAAGAAGACTTCATCCGCGACGACGTGCAGATCATCGTCGCGACGATTGCCTTTGGCATGGGCATCAACAAGCCCAACGTGCGTTTTGTTGTGCACTATGATCTGCCCAAGAGCATCGAAAGCTATTACCAGGAGATTGGTCGCGCCGGGCGCGATGGACTGCCAGCCCACTGCTTGCTGCTCTACAGTTACTCCGATGTGGCTAAGCTGCGCTACTTCATCGATCAGAAGGCAGAGTCCGAGCGGCAGGTGGCTTATTTGCACCTGAAAGCCCTCACCAACTACGCCGAGAGTTCCACGTGCCGCCGCTTGCCGCTACTGGCTTATTTTGGTGAACAATACGACGGCGATTCATGCGGCGCATGTGACAACTGCCTGAAAGCGAACGATGAACCGGAAGATATCACCATCGCAGCCCAAAAATTCTTATCGTGCATCAAGCGCACCGGCGAACGCTTTGCCGCAACGCATATAACTCATGTGCTGTTGGGGATTGATAACGAAAAAGTTCTCAGATATCGCCATCAGGAACTGTCTACCTTTGGCATTGGCAAAGAGTTTACTCGCAAACAGTGGCTGTTCATTGCCCAGCAGTTGATCCACAAAGGGCTGCTTGAACAGAGCAATGACATCTACCGCACGCTTCGCCTGACTCCTAAAGGCAGCGCGATGCTGAGGAACCGGGAGCCGATTTTTGGTAGCTTGCCACAGCCTGAAGCAACCGCCGCTACCAGGAAAAAAGCCGGCGAGATCGAGCATGACCACGACCTTTTTAACCTTCTGCGGTCAAAACGCAAAGATCTTGCCGTAGCCGCCAACGTGCCGCCCTACGTGATTTTTTCTGACCGTACCCTGATCGAGATTGCAGCTTACTATCCCATGACCCCGGATAGTCTCAAACGCATCAATGGTATCGGTCAGGTGAAGCTCAAACGCTACGGGGATATTTTGATCGATCTGGTTCAGGAATTCTGCCAGGAGCGCGGGTTGGAGGAGAAGTTGCCCCACAAGGGCGGGGAGACCCGCCCAACCCGTCAGGCGATGGGCAAACCCCGGCACGTAATCGTAGGAGAAGCCTATAACGCGGGTCAATCCATCTCGGACCTGATGGAGCAGTACGGGGTAAAACGCGGCACAATCATCGATCACCTGGCAACTTATACCCTGGATGGAACCCCTCTGCGGCAGGTTGAAGATTTCCTTTCCATAGTCGATTTGCCCGGCGAACTGCAAGAGGCAGCCTTGCTGGCTTTTGAGCAGTTGGGGAGCCGGTACCTGAAACCGGTATTTGAGCAGTTGGACGGAGCAGTGACCTATGACGATCTGAAAATCCTGCGGCTGCATTTTTTGAGCAGCCCCGAGTAATCGGCGAAGCGATCAGTACACAAGCTCTTCTCGGTAATGCCCTTCGTGCTCCCCAAGCCCCATACAATCTTCGCACAGCACCACTTCTTTGCCCAGTTCCTCTGAGCAAGTAAAGCAAATCCAAGTGGCTACTGTCTGTCTGCCCTGTTCCTTGCAGCGAGTGCAGTACGTGCGTTTTGGTTTATTGCGTGCCGCCTCACGCGGATACTCCACGTCTGGTTGTGGATCGCTAATCGCGCTTAAGGTCAGGGTATGTTCAATCCAATCGCCAAAGTCATAGACGTACTTTAGCTTGTCCTTTACCTGTAAGCCCAAGCTGGCAACCGTCACGCCGGCTGCCTCGCCACCCATGAAAGGATTGATGTCGCCAATTGCAACCTCGCGATAACGTACCTGCTTTCCACTGCCGCGCGCAACCAGTTTCCAAAATCCGGAAAGATGATCGAAGGTATCGTGGTTAAAGGCAGTTCGTAATTCCCGGTCCAAATCACCTAATGTCTGCTCCCCCTGGATTTCGATATCGCGCCAGGTCGAAGTTCGATATTTGAAGGCAGCGCGAAAACAATAGACTTCCTTATGTGGTCTCGTCGCAATCTTCTTTTCCGGTTTCGCCTTTGGAGAAATCTCTTTTTGGAACGTGTTCCCGATGAGATCGTCCCACAACGTACGGTGATCTGCGTAGCGGATATCAAAACCATCCGTCTTCATCCGTCCATCCTGCTGCAAAATGAAATGCCAGTGATCCGGTGGGCAGCCGTCTTTTTCCGGCAGGCGGGCATATAGGGTCGGAACGCAATTAGACAAATAGATGCACTCGCGTCTGGCGCTTTCCAACATTTGATAGAGCATATCTGCCACCACCTGATTACGCTCACTAATTTGTTTTGGTCGTTGTTTTCCAAGTGCTTCGCGCTCCAGGCGGAATACAGCCCGTTCCCTATCTTCCACCGTCACCAGGAGATGATCCTTGGGTTGCATCTTCTGCTGGCGAAACCATTCCTTCAACCTCATCCATTTTTCTTCTACCGTGAACGTGCCAAATATAGGATTTTTTCTCTGCTGTTTTGTGGTCTTGATCTGAAAAGGGATGGGTAACCCGACCCGATCTATTAATTGGATCTTCTCCAACTCGAACGATGACGGCAGAATATGCCTGAAATTCTCCACAGTAATGGCTTCCCGGTTTATCGCTTCCTGATTCAGCCGGATGCGAAACCGTGCCCCCTGGTAAGCCAGTGAAATGGACAGCACATATTCTGCATCCAGATAAACCAACACACGACCCTCCAATCCTCGCAGGCTTTTCTTCACCGTTTGGCGTGGATTTTTTGAAGCAGTTGGCTTCAAAGCTAGGATGTCGTCTACCAGGTTGTCGATTGCCACAGGTCCTGTGGCAGTTCTCAAAATCTCCCGTACCAGTTTTTCATAAGTTAGCCCCTCATCGAGTTTCATGCCAACTCCTTTCTCTCTGCCTGTCCCTTGTATTCAGGCGATGCTAAAATTTTCCTGATGCAGGAAATTTTGGATGGATCAATTCTTCCCATAATAACTCGTTAACGGCATTAAGAACGTGGTCGATGCCGTTTCCTGGCTTTGCCAGCCGGATCATTTTGTTGTCCTGATCTCTTCGAAGTCTTGAAGTGCTTTGGGTCCACTTTTTCTTTGAACATCCAGTAATGGCGTTTCAGCCGTTCGATGTATGCTGGATCTTTCAGTAAGGTGTCACTTGCAAGTCGCAGTAGGGCGGGTGCTAATTCAGATTGCGGGCTACTGGGGTTTAGAATAGGACCTTGCATTTCGCGAATGGTTTGCGGATCATTCTGCCGATACCAGCGAGCGTAAAATGCGCTATCTTCCCAACCAAAAGCAATGACCGCCACAATATTGCCGCTTTTATGGGAAACAACGTTAAAAAACACCCGCCGGCAGTCGCAGTTTTCATCATTGCAGTACGCCTCCAGAAAACCATAACTATCATCTGGCAGATCTGGGTTATTGTGGGTAGTGATGCTGCGCGTTTCTTTCATAGCAATTTCTTTGAAACGTTCATAAAATGGTTCGTACGGCATGGTCAAATCCTTTAGAGTTGTTTTATCAAAACCAGCAAATCCTCTGCTTCGTTCCAAATCAATCGACCGGTGTCTTGCATAAACGAAAGAAATCGTTTAAAGCTCAGATATACCGCCCTGCGTTCTTTTTCTGGCACAGACATAAGGAAGCTCAACAGTGCCTCGCGCTGAAAATCACGCAATGAAGATGGTTCAGGTTGTTCAGAGAGCAGGAAATTTGCAAAACTGGTAATGTTGAGGACATCGTGCTCAACCGTTTTGGGGCTTCGCCCAGACATGTATTGATGTTTGGTGAAGGCGTCCAGTACTTTCTTATTGGTGATTTCCGCTTTTGTAGTCAAACTTTCTCTTGTCGGGATCATGAGATTAGGTATAAGTGTCGTGACGATTGCGCCGCGCTCTTTTGCGTCATCATAAATATCCTTGAATTCTCTTTGAATTCCGCTCCCGAACATCAGGTTGTATGATTGCAGCAACCCATCCATAACAATTTCATGCCCAAACGGGAGCAGAACTGTTTCGACTAGTGCGGGTATATAAGGACCAAGAACCTCTTCAAAAGAGCTGTAAAGACCTTTCACAGCGAAGACCTCAGGGCGCTTATCCTGGCTGATGAAGATCGCATGCTTTTTTAGTGTTTTGAAAATGATAAATTTTCCTTCACGGTGGCATTCCAGCTCTCTACGATAACAAGATCGTCTTTCGAGAGCCGGGCAGGATTCTTTGCGATGAATTTTTCCAGGATTCTCTCGTGTTTCCATAGAGCATTCCGAACTTTCACCGCAAGTTTGACATCAATACCGTCATTCGATCCTTTGCCGGAAAGATGTGGAACGACTTGTAATTCCTCGTTAGCAAAGCTCAGCAGAGGACGCCAAATTTGGTAAAACCGATCAACCTGAGCGGTGGGCAGGCACATTTTTTGTTCCCTTTCGTCCACAGGGGCAATTCGGTAAATTACAGCAGACCCTTCTGCGTCAATTTGCCAATGATGTTCAGTGGACAGATGAGGAGATTATACAACGATGATGAGCAAAAAGTACGTTAAATCAATATTATCGGTAAAAGTTTATACCGCCTTTGAAAGCGGTATAGCCGCACGACCCTCGCAAATACCCCACCCTGAATTCAGTGTTGGCGCAGAGAGGAAGTCTTTCGATGCATTCTCCTGGGTATAAAATGAGATTGCTTTGTCTCCAGTGAGGTCTATCGCCCGTCTCGGCGTCTTTCAGGAATGACAAATGAATGGGTTTTAAGATAAAGCAGTACCTTAGGTTAATTAAATCTGCTCAGAAAATTCATTAGCAACTGGATAAATGTATCGGGTTGTTCGTAGCTGGGAACATGCCCGGTGGATTCGATAATAGTTTTTCGAGCATCGGGAATCCGTTTGACCATTTCATCGGCAGCGCGTAGTACTTCAGGGTGGTCAAGCGCTCCAGCTATAACCAACGTTGGACAGTTTACCGATTCCAACCGGGTAATGGCGGGTGGGTCAAGCGGGTTAGCTGGTTGCATGTCGGAGATAAAGAACGTGTTTTGCGCACCAGGAATACGATTCATTTCCAAAGCCTTTCTACGCAACGTTAAGTCAACCTGTTCTGGATCCCGAGTTTCGCCATCCAACCAAATTCGGATTTGAAGTTCATTCGAGAGATTGATATCACCTTTTTGCATCGCATCGAACATTTCAAGCAAGTATCGGGGAGGCTCTCCGCATAATTCAAAGCCGCTTGGGGTTGAGCCAACCAGGGTCAAAGATTTGAAACGATGCGGCTGTTCAAGTGCCAGGTCGAGGCTAATCTGTCCGCCATTGGAACATCCAACCAGATGTGCATGAGTCACGCCCAGGTGAGTCAACAGACGGTCCAGATCCTCGCGGCGGCAAAGCGGACCTGTCACAGGGCTGGACTTCCCGAAGCCACGCATGTCGTATCGAATCACGCGAAAATGTTTTGCCAGTGGCTCCCAGACCGCATCGAACATTCTGCTGTCGAGGAATGCAGCGTGCGTCAGTACAAGTGGCATTCCTTTGCCTGCCATCTCGTAGTACAACTGCCCGTCCTCCAAATCAAAGTAACCTTTTGTTGTCTTTATCATAACTGTTCACCTTTTGTTTTTGAATATATTCTGATGATACAATCCATTGGGTGACATCTTGTGTCACCCAAAAAATGAGGAAAACAACTATGCGAGCAGACCGTTTATTGTCTATCATTCTTTTACTGCAAACGCGCGGCAAGATGACCGCCAGGGCATTGGCGGAAGAATTAGAAGTTTCGCGCCGGACGATCCTGCGCGATATCAACGCTTTATCTTTTTCGGGTGTGCCTGTTTACAGCGAAGGCGGGCATGGAGGCGGAATTGCGCTCGCCGAGGAATATCGCACCACGCTGACGGGTTTAAATACATTGGAAGTACAAAGCCTGTTTGTCAGCAGCAACAATGAAGCCTTACGCGACGTGGGTTTGGGCGACGCAGAGGAACGTCTTTTGCTTAAGCTGTTGGCGGCTCTACCCAATAAGCATCATTCTACCGCTGATCATATTCGCCAACGCCTGATGATCGACCCGACGTGGTGGTGGCACGATGCTTCGATCTCGCCCTTCTGGGATGATATTCAGAAAGCTGTTTATGAAGACAGGATGATCAAAGCGCAGTATGAGAATTTTGATGGTGAGATAGGGGAGCGTATTCTGGCACCGTATAGCCTGATCTGCAAGTCAAGTGTGTGGTATTTACTCGCTGAACGCGATGGGGAACTGCGTACATATCGTGTCAACCGTTTTCATTCAGTGCAACTAATCGATGGATCATTTAAACGCCGTCCCGATTTTGATCTGCCGACATACTGGCGCACGCACACTCAGAACCTGGAAAAATTTTCATCAGGTTACCATTGCATCTTGCGGGTTCACCCTGACCGGATATCGTTTATCAAAACGCTAATGCCTGGGCGTTGGGAAATGGTTGACGATGCAGAAGATAAGAGATGGAAGATAATATCCCTCTCCATGGATTCTGACTTGCAGGCGAAAATGCTCGTCTTTGGCTTGCCTGGTTTTGTTGAGATTTTGGAGCCTGGTGAGTTGAAAAAGGCGGTTGCAGCACAAGCGCGTGAAATACTGGAACAGCTTGCTTTATAAGGCATTTGTTCACGTTTGAAGAAGCTGTTGCATAAGCGAAGGAAAAAATATCAGACAAAAGGTAGCAAGGTAAAGACGGCTGCCACTTATAACTGTGATACGTCCTGCTCCCATGCCCGCCCACTGCGGGTAACGCAGACCGGTAGATTAAAACTCTCTCACCGGTTACGCAGACCAGGTCAGACCTTCGGCAGATATAAGTTTCGTCTGTTGTTAGCTGGTCCCCATGGGGGGCTAACGCACTCCGCGCTAATCCTCAGCCAGCAATCGAAAGGGAGGTGACTTCCGTTTCCGGGCGTTTACCAAGTGCATCTCTGGCGACCTCAAGGTCATAATGGAATCGCAGGTTCAACCAGAAAGCCGGGTTTTTGTTGGTTACCCACGATAGGCGCAGCGCCGTATCCCCGGTGATGCTGCGCTGCCTGCGGACAATCTCATTCAACCAGCCAGTGGTGATGCCCATGTTCTACACAAACCGGTTTTGGCTCATGCCAAGCGGCTTTAAAAACTCTTCTAAAATAACTTCACCGGGAGGGTATCAACCATCTCTATCACTTAATGACAATCAACGATTTCTACATCATGCGCATTGTCATCAATCGTGGAATTTATGAAAATTCAGCGCTTATGCAGAAATCTCCACTGCACTGGCATTGGACACGCTGGCAATCCTGTTCAAGCTGGGACAGTTGAGGCGAAAACAACTGACCTGACAGCAGCGAACAGCA
This sequence comes from uncultured Anaerolineaceae bacterium, assembly GCA_964426355.1. GTDB lineage: Bacteria > Chloroflexota > Anaerolineae > Anaerolineales > Anaerolineaceae > JAJFTV01. The sequence continues at coordinate 25,432 of CAYRRA010000015.1, read as the reverse complement.
ACTTAAACATTTATGCTAACTGACAAAGGGTGCCAACAATGCGCCAAAGAAGCGAGCCAGAGCCACTTTGATCCGGGGAGCGTTTTGTTCATTGTAGAAGACCTGCCCTTCATCAATCCAACCACGACTTTTCCAATACCGGTAATCGTAGGAATCGTTTGCGTTTTTTCTCCAGGAGCGTTGCTGGATATAGAATGTCAACAGGGAAAAGAAAGAAGGCTGCATATATTGGCGTTTGTGGATTGAATGAAAAAGAGCACTGGCAATTTTCTTGATCTGTTTTTGATAACGCACCTGGATATCCTCACGACGGGTCAGCGCTCCCGTTTTAAACCCTGCCTGCCCCACAAGGTGAAACCCCCAGGTACGTAAACCCATGCTGAGTGTCGATAAAGCGTGACTGACCGGACCATCAGCGACTGTTGCCAGAAGGAAAGCGCATTTGCCGGCGAATTCAGGGCGGTGGCAAACATGAGCCATCCGGTCGATCCAATTCTTCATTATACCATTCACGTCATTGACGTAAACAGGGGTGGCGATCAAAACCCCGTCAGATGCTTGTATCTTGTCCTTGACAACCAGCAGATCATCCTTCAGGGGGCATTTGTCTTCGCCCTGGTCAAAGCAAACCCGGCAGCCGCGACAAAATTGCAGGTTTACATGCCCTAAATTCACACCTTCAACACTGAGGTCTGTGCCGACCTGCCGGGCTTCAATCTGCAATTGTTCCTCAATCAGGCTTATTGTACGGGCTGTGTTACCGTTGATACGGTAACTTCCATTAAGTACAAGAATTTTTATCATTTGAAACAACTCCCTTTAACTGGACGATCATGGATGGTTATCTATTCAAGCGGATTTGCATGGGTCGGAGAAACAGTAATGGGAATTTCCAATTATTATACCTGTCCACTCGCTGAAAAATCGGGCTAAATCGCACATTAGCTGATAAGCTAGAGGGACGAACCCTGAGAAGAAGATAACGACAGAACGAATTGATGATTTCCTGCAAATGCTGGATGTGATGCAGCGGCTGAGCCTGCCAGGCATCATAGACAATCACCTGAACCGTCACGAGCTGCGCCAAGAGCTGAGTTAGAGATAGATCGCCACGATTTGGCAGACGTATATACTGTTTCAATATAACCCTCGCAAGCAGCCGGTACAGTATTGGGTTGAACAAGCGCACGAGACGATTGAGCGGATCACAGGGATGAACATGACGCGTTGCGGACAAAAACACAACGAAGTATAGCGAAGTGAAGCAATAGATGAAATTGCCAGAACAGCGCAAGAAGTGTTTGCTGAATACGGTTACCACGGTACTACAAGCGAAGCCCGCTGACAGATGCGATCATCCTTTTCCCCTGGCTAATCGGACATCAAAGGAAAATTCAGTTTTTATACCTGGTCATAATGATCGGTACGCCGCTGCTGCTGTTGATCATTGATTTGTGCACCATCCCGGGAAAACGGTTTATGCAACTGGGTTTGCCGGCTTCAGTTTCAGCCAGCAGCATGATTGGATTGACCCAATCTCCCCACGCGTCTGCTGGTTTCGGAAATTTTACTGGGAATTTCGATCATCTTTCTCATTTCAGAGGCGATAATCCATCGAACTGGATGGCAGCGGGACCATCGACTACGGCAGGTTTGACAAATGTCCCGCCCCTGCCTGGGGTGTAAAACAACCCCTGACCATCTTACCTTGAGTTTAGAGTTCAAAGTCGAGCAGAAAAAGATATGGTCGTAAGAATTGGTAACCAGGAATTGACTGCCTTACGGGCTAATCAACACTCGCGCGCGGGGGTCGGATATACGGGTATAAGTTCAGGCTGGTGATGAGAGCTCCAAACAAAGTGAACGTTTTTTTCACTTGGGGAAAGTTATATTATTACCGTTGATGTGTACAATCTCATCTGATGTGAGGGGTTTTCTTTTATAATTTACTGCTTGCACTAAAGAATCATTACAGTTCTATTGGTGTGTCTGAACAAATCATCATCAGGCACCCATATCCTTGCACAATGATAAATATCAAAGGAGCCAACATGAAACACAAGCTATTAAGAACAATAAGTCTTCTCTGGATCCTCGTGCTGGTACTGTGTACCGTGGTAGTGCTATTGATCGACGTTCCCGCTACAAAATCTGGCGATCTGGAAGGTTTTCAAAACCTTTTAGATACTTCAATTCCAAATTATATGGACAAACATCATATCGCAGGTACAGCCGTTGGGCTCATTCACGATGGAAAAGTCGTGTATCTGAAAGGATATGGTTACGCCAGTTTTGAAAAAGATATTCCAATTACAGAAAATACGGTTTTTCAGGTGGCATCCATATCAAAAGCAATGACGGCATGGGGGATTATGAACCTCGTGGAACAAGGGATACTGGAACTCGATCAACCTGTTTCAAGTTATCTCACAAGGTGGGAACTGCCACCTTCCAAATATGATCCGAACGGTGTCACTCTTCGCCGGGTGTTAAGTCATTCATCTGGATTAGCCCACGTTGGGGGATATGCGGGATTTTCTTCAGATGAGCTCAAGCAGAGTCTTGAAGAATCGCTGACATCAGCAAGTGACGCAAACGGGGAAGGCGTGAGAATCGTCAGTGAACCGGGAACCCGGTACAGTTATTCGGGTGGGGGGTACACGCTTCTGCAACTGGTAATTGAAGAGGTGACGGGTCTTCCTTTCGATGAATATATGAAAAATGAAATATTGGAACCACTGGGTATGCACCAAAGCAGCTTTGCCTCAGACCCTGCAATGGTCGAAAATCTCTCGGTTGTGTATGACACGGGTGGAAATGCAGTACCGTGCCGGTCATTTACAGCCAAGGCAGCTGCGGGTTTATACACAACAGCCCACGATCTCTCCCTTTGGGCGGCAGCCATGATTCCTGCAAATGTGAACTCTGAAGGAATGGAAATCCTGACTGCGGATACACTTCAGCAGATGTACCGTCCCCAGATAGAAAAGAACAATCTGTTCCCGTATGGTTTGGGGTATATGATTCAAAAGATTCTCTTCAAGGATGAGATCGAGGTTTCTCATACAGGAACAAACCTGCCCGGTTGGTCTTCACTGGTAGCTACGGTTCCTACCAGGGGAGAAGGCATTGTAATATTAACCAATTCACCCGGAGGCAATGCCCTTCGACATGAGATACATAGCTCCTGGTTATATTGGGTTACCGGCGGCAGTACCGCTGCTTTAAAACTGCAGAAGCTTGTCAACATATTGAAAGTGGTTCTCCCGGTTGGGCTTTCAGGTGGATTGGCTCTTCTGATAACTGGAAAAATCCTGAAAAAAAGCAGAAAATCCAGTAAAGAGTAATTCGTGGATGAGTGGAGTACATTGATCTACGGGGATAAGTCTAGACCGGTTCTTGCCGGTTCGCGGTGAATTTTAAATATTACAGGAAATGAAAGCGCCTTTCAGAAATGGAAAGCGCTTTTTGTTTCATTAGAGTAAAATACATAAAGATAATTTATCTACTTATGCGATGGGGAAATGGAAGAATACCCCTAAAAAGTGCTGCATTCAAAAACGAACGCACCACTACGTTGTTGGGCATCGAGTTTTTCCTGCTCCCGACCCTCCCCGACCCCACCCCAGCGCAGGTAACGCAAACAATTGGCGGCGTCCCAAGATTGCTAGAAACAGAACCTGAACTATCAGTGGAGACAGCCATGAAAAAATCCCCCTACAAAAACTCGATCTGGCTCTGTAGCCTGATTCTCGTTTCAGCTTTACTGTTCTCTTCGGTATCCTGCTCAGGCGAGATGGTTCCCACCCCTTCAACACCAGTCCATTTACCATCGCAGACCGTGGTGCCTACGAAAACGGTGGAGGCGACTCTTGCCATTAGAACGAGCCTTAATGTCATTATCGATACGGACATGGCCGTTGATGATTGGATGGCAATCCTCTATCTCTTGTATCGCACAGATGTAAATGTGCTCGCCATTACTGTCACGGGCGCGGGTGAAGCCCATTGCGACGCTGGTGTCCAAAACGCTCTGGGGTTGATCAAACTGGCACAGCATGTTCCCATCCCTATTGCGTGCGGATCGGAAATGCCACTTCAAGGAAACCATGCCTTCCCGCAAGACTGGCGGGGTTTTGTGGATGGTCTTGCAGGACAGACTTTGTCACCATCGGTCAATCCCGGTGCAGGTATTGACGCCATCAAGTTACTTACCCAGACCATCCAATCCTCTCCTGAAAAAATCACCATACTGACTTTGGGACCTCTGACAAATGTCGCACTTGCTCTGCAAGCAAATCAAAATTTAGCCAATCAAATTGATGGAATAACCATCATGGGCGGTGCAGTTCATGTTCCTGGTAATTTGGGTGAGAATGTTTCCGGGAATACTACCGCTGAATGGAATGTCTATATTGACCCTCACGCAGCGAATGTGGTATTCGCTTCCGGGGTTCCCATCACGCTTGTAGGCTTAGATGCAACCAACCATGCGCCTCTAACCATGTATTTCTATCAACGACTGGAAAGTAATCAAAAGACAAACGCAACCAAATTTATACACACTGTATTGAATCAAATGCAAAACTCCATTCAATCCGGCGCTTATTATTTCTGGGATCCTTTGTCGGCTGTGATCCTGGTAGACAACAACCTGGCGACTTACCAGCAATACCCGGTTTGTGTTGTGGAAACCGAGGGCACAGAAAGTGGGCGTACCGAAGTGAAGGACGGATGCCCCCAATTGAAAGTGGCTGTCTCCGTCGACGTCGAACGATTCGAACAGGACTTCCTGGATACACTGAACAGCCAACCTGCTTCGGAGATAGTCGACCTTTCTTCGTTAACAGGAATATGGTCTGGCACCAGTCATAATGGTAATGATGCCATGCAGGTTACTGTTACATTTACCGGTATCTGCAACACCGGTATTCTATGCGGGACCTTTAATATTATTACCCTGCCTTGTTCCGGTGATTATGTGTTCATTGGGATGACCGATGACAATCAGTACGAATTTGCCGAGATCAACAAGCTGGGTTTTTGTGGCTACGGTCAGGACTTCTTCCAATTGCAAACAGATGGCACGCTTTTATTCAAGAGCATAGGTGATTATGGTATTAATAGCGGTTTTTTGAATAAGGTCACTCCTTAATTGAGTGAATGCATGTAATGGTAAAGTTATCGACTGAAATAAGCAACCGGATAATGCGTGCACCCGACGCTGGGGATTTTGCAGCATTCTCAAGCAGTTTTCTACGCCACAGCATTTTTCCAGTCGGACGGCTTCGCCGTCCCCTCCCCCCCGCCGGTAACGCAAACCGTCAGTCGCTTCGTTCGCAAATTTTTCAACGAGAATAAACGTGAAACGAATTCAACTATTTGAGTTTACAGACTTATCCTGGTATCCAGATTTATTCCGCCGCATTCAGACGGACTATCTACAATTTGTTGCCTCGCTTGGCTCAGGACACAAGTATTTAATTCCGCTATTCAAACGAGCAATGCAAAGCACTCACACAAATGAAATCGTAGATTTATGTTCTGGTGGAATAGGACCTTGGGTACACTTAGCTGAGCAGCTTGAACAAGGTGGGCTACCTATTAACGTTACGCTTACTGATAAATATCCCAACCAAGAATCCGTTCAGAAACTGGCGGTATCACATCAACAACGAATAAAATATCATGCAGAATCAGTAGACGCCATGAATGTACCAGAATCTCTGAAAGGTATGCGAACACTTTTTGAGGGTTTTCATCATTTCAAGCCAGACCAGGCAAAATTGATTTTACAAGACGCTGTAAATAAGAAAACCGCTATCGGTATTTTTGAAGCAAGTCTAAAGCCTCCTTTGGGAATTATTTTGCTGTTGCTTTCACCCTTAATTACATTCGCGAGTTATTTTTTTATGACTCCCTTTATAATGCCACGAACTTTTCCGCGCTTTTTCTGGACATATCTTATTCCAATTGTTCCGCTTGCAACCAGTTGGGATGGAATCATTTCTATTCTACGGACGTACTCCCCAAAAGAATTAAAGGAGTTGACCGATTTTTGCACTTCAAGTGGTTATACTTGGGAAGTTGGATACGCGCCAACGGGAACGCCTGTATTTTCATTCATCTATTTGGTAGGTTATCCTGTTGAAAAATTGTAATGCTCGAAAATTAAACGCGCCCAACATAGCGTGCACACCTGACGGGTGAGATTCGCGCAATTTACAAGCATTTTACACGCTTCGAGTTTTTTCTGCTCCCAAACACGCCAACAGGTAATGTTTAAAGAAAAATTTCCACTCTCACCTCTCCCTTGCGGACTGGGTCGGATGTACGGGTATAAGTTCAGACCGGTTTTGAGGGCGGCATTAGCCACACAACCCCTGCAAATAGCACTCCCCGCTCAGACGGCGAGGTGTTTTATTGTATAATCAAATTTGAGGCGAAGCATGAGTGACAATAAACAACACCCTTCTTATCTTTGGGATTATGACATTAGCGAAGAGGAATTTAAACAAATCCTATCCGGAGAGCGTGTAATCGGTCGGCTGGGTCAGGATTGGGCTGCGCTTCGCCTCCTGGAATATGCTCCTTATGAAGACATTGTGCGCCTGCTGGGATTTACCCGGCTGGTGCAGAACTGGTCGCGCTGGCGAACCCATATTCGTTCTAAAAGCCGGCAACGCGGTTTTGATTTCCTGGTTGCCTGGTTGCCTGAAAAACATCCTGAATACTGCAATGATTAACCAGGATTTCTATTTCAAGCTGTTATATCCCTTTCAAGATCAGGTTTTAAATGTCATCAGGCAGGTGAATACGGGTTTTTACCTGACAGGCGGCACTGCCGCTTCGCGCGGCTATCTGCAGCATCGCTTCTCAGATGATCTGGATTTTTTTGTTAACGACGATGATCGTTTTGGATTATGGGTGGAACGCTTGATCCAGACGCTATCGCAGACCAATCAAGCCTGGCAGTGCCAAGTACTGATGAAAGAAGAACGATTTGCGCGTTTGAACCTGACTACCAGCAAATTGCAGTTGAAAATCGAGATGGTTAATGATGTTCCTGCGCGGGTGGGGTCAGTTCAAGAACATCCAATTTTAGGAAGGCTGGACACAGCTGAGAATATCCTTGCCAATAAAGTAACTGCCTTGCTCGACCGTGAAGAACCCAAAGATCTGGCGGATATTTGGGCTTTTTGTTGCCGGATGAATCTTTCGCTGCAGGATGCGATTACCCATGCGGAGAGTAAGGCGGCAGGTGTTTTCCCCGCAGATCTGGCGCGCCTGTTGTGCTCTGCCACTGTAGAAGGTTGGCAGGTCATCCGCTGGATCGAAGCGCCACCTGTGGAACAGTTTTTGGAGCAGTTAAACTCCCTGGGTGAACAATTATTATTGATTTCTTGAGGAAAGATTCAAACCGTTATATTAATTACAACCCCGCACAGACCAGGTTGTACATACGAGCATCAGTTTAAACCGGTGATGAGCGCACGGTAAACAATAAAAAAGATAAACAACCAGGAAAACTGCTTTCTGATAGGGGGTGGTTTTTGTTGTATCAGGAAAAAGCGCAGATATAATAAAGGAAGGGAAAGAAAAATACCTCATATCAAAAAATAGTGCCATCCCCAAAACGAGAACACGCGCTATAAATAGAATTTGATTTTGCGGTATTTTTGAAATGTATTGTAAATCTGTACAATTAATGGATCGGCGGCATTCGGATTCTTATCAGATGAGCGTATCAGGAGAACAGCTCTATGAAAACGGAATTTGGTCGTCGCGATTTTCTAAAATTTATCGCTGTAATATTTGGCTCCGGGATTGTGTCTGCCTGCGAACGCCACCTGCCTTCTCAAACGCCAGTTTCACCCTCATCGCTGCCAACAAATGAAAATCTATCTCCAATCCCCACATTACAACCAAAATGTAGCACTGAGGCTTTCAATGCACTCTCACAGGTAATTGTGCCGGAAGGCATACGCTACCTGGCAGACGTGCCGGACACGCTAGATCTTTATGAGAACGCTAAACTGGCAATCAACGCGCTCACTCGTTGCACAAATCCCAATGATAGCTGCGAAACTTACTTTTATGGAAGTGCAGCAAGAAATCCCCCCGTTATGTTTAAGTCGGAGGGATTAAACGCCAAATTCTGCGAAGGCTTGTCGCTGATGCGTTATCTTACCGGGAGTTCTCTCAACACCCAGGTAGATCAACGTTGGAGAGAATACTTCCTGGAAATGTTTCAGAAAGACGCTATTGGTCTTACGTTCACAGACGCTCGATTTATTTGCTGGGCGGCTAACAATAGTCAGCAAGAGAAAAATGTTTGCTGGCAAGAAATTACCGAAACCGCAATAAGTCGCCTCTCCAAAATATTGACCCATGAAAAGGATTATTGTTACCTGACAAATAACAAAGGAGAGATGAACACCGGGTGGGAAGCTACCCAAGAGGGATGGACTCTCCAGGGGGTTACCAGTGTATATTCGATCACAGGTTCACCCTCTGCAAGAAAACTGGCAGAGGAGCTTGCTCGCTATCTAAAAGATCACGCACAAATTTTCGATACCAATGGGCGCTTTTTGGCACGTCACGAATCGGAAATGGGATTGGCACTCCACTTTCATCATAACGGCAATGCAATGACTGCTCTTTCCGAATTTGCCCTGGCTGCCCACGATCAAGAATTTGCAGATTTTGTTCAAAAGGGTTATGAATATGCTCGTTCAGTCGGCTATCCTCTGGTAGGCTTCTTTCCCGAATATATCGAGGATTGTCCTGATGATCGCCCATACATCGATTGTGAAACGTGTGCTACAGTGGATATGATTATGATGGCGATCAACTTGAGCAAACTTGGTCAAGGCGATTACTGGGACGATGTAGACCGATATGTGCGCAACCAGTTCACAGAAATGCAGATGAAAAATGGAGATTGGATCGATCAGGTTGCAGAAAATTACCCGAACGCTCCAGTTGGTTCAGATGAAGATGGCGATCAAGTATCCGAGCGGGTCGTAGGGAGTTTTGCAGGTTGGGCTTCAGCGAATGACTACTGTGCTAACAAGGAGACGCCCATCATATCTGGTTGCTGTACTGGGAACGGAGCTCGAGCCATCTTCTATGTTTGGGAAAATTTGCTTGAGTTTAACGACGAAACATTGAGAATCCATCTATTACTCAACCGTGCTTCATCTTGGGCAGACATAAACAGCTATGTGCCCTACGAAGGACGGATAGAGGTAGTGATGAAAACAGCTTGTAATGTTGAGATACGCATTCCAGAATGGGTAAAACCTGAAGAAACCTCATGTTTTGTAAACAACATTCCCAGGGAGATCAAGTTTCGAGAACGTTACGCGCAGGTAGAATCTGTTGAGAGTGGCTATGTTGTTACCCTGATTTTTCCAATCTCCGAGCGTGTCGTAAAAACATCGATCGGGGGTGTTTCCTATACACTCATTATCAAGGGCAATGATGTAATCTCAATTGACCCACCCGGTCAATGGCATCCGTTCTACCAAAGAGAGCACTACCAGGGAAAGATACGCTGGGTAAAACGTGAGCGCTTTGTACCAGCATAAAAAGAAAGGGGATTGCCATACGAATTTTAACAAATACAAAGTAACGGAATTTTGAGAGGCATCCAAATAATGCTCGCACCTGAGCAGGGGATTTGCATCAATGCAGCACCCAGTGTTTTCGAGCATTTTCTTGCTCCCAAGCAGAATCCATGCAAGCTCCCATGTAGGTTATGCCACCACTTGGACGCTTCCAAGAATCTCGGAAAGAAAAGGAGAAAATGAAATGACTGAAACATCAGCAGCAATGAATAAGAAATTTGCAGGTCTCAAACGTTTCAATCTCATCATGGGATTTCTGCATCTCATCCAGGGCGTATTCATGATCGTGGTGAGCAACGATACGACATACCCAATCTACACCAATTACCTGAACTTCGATAGAACCACCTTCACCCTGTCACCGAACTCACAACTGTATTATGAACTGCCTTTTGGTCCAGCCGTGGCGATGTTCTTGCTCATATCCGCTGTCGCTCACTTTTACCTCTCAACTATCGGGTTTGGGCGCTATGTCGAAAACTTGAAGAAAGGTATGAACCCGGTTCGGTTTTACGAATATGCATTCAGTTCTTCATTGATGATTGTGCTGATTGGCATGTTGATTGGGCTTTGGGACCTGGGAGCCATCATACTCATCTTCACGCTGAATGCAACGATGAACCTGTTTGGTATTATGATGGAGTTGCACAACCAGAACACTAAAAAGGTCAACTGGACAGCATTTATTTACGGCTGTATCGCGGGTATCGTCCCGTGGATTGTCATCATGTTGTACTTTGTCGGGGCTGTAAATTCCGGTGATGCAAAACCACCGGATTTTGTGTATGCCATCGTTCCTACGCTGTTTGTTTTCTTTAACATTTTCGCAATCAACATGGTTCTGCAGTACAAAAAAGTGGGTCCCTGGAAAGATTATCTGTTTGGCGAACGCGTCTACATCGTTCTAAGCCTTACGGCTAAATCCGTACTGTGCTGGCTTATCTGGACGGGTACGCTCGCGCCAGTCTAGATTTAACCACCTGCAAAACACGCATCCTGGCGCTGCTCTATGGCAGGGATCGGCGAAAAATGGGGGATGTTGTCACGCGCTGCAAAATGAAGCCCGCTTCGGGAAAATCGCCACGCGGCTGACGCTCAGGGCATGGGCGGTACTGTGAAACCTGCGCTCGATAAGATCATCATACTGCAAAAATGGTAAGGGGTAAGGAGGTCTGAGATGCGTAAACTAATCGTCTGCAATATTATGTCGCTGGATGGTTATTATGAGGGTACAGGCAAAAATGTCATGGATTTGTTCGAATATCGCTTTAAAAACTACCCAACGGACGAAACCTTCGATGCCTATAATGTCGAGCGGCTGCGCACAGCCGATACGCTGCTGCTGGGTCGCAGGATGTATGAGCAATCCAGGGGATACTGGCCAGCCCTGGCAGATGACCCCAACGCGCCGCCCGTTGAACGGGAAACATCTCGTCTTCTGAACGCCATAGACAAGATCGTGGTTTCCAACAGCCTCACACCCGAAGAAACCAAACCCTGGCAAAACAGCACCCGGATCATAAAACACCCAGGCGCTCACGAGCAGATTGCCAGCCTTAAAAATCAGACTGGCAAAGATATACTCATTTTCGGCAGCCGCACCCTCTGGAATGACCTGCTGAGTCATGGTCTGGTTGACGAACTACACCTGATGATCAGCCCGGTTGCCTTAGGTGCGGGTACACCCATATTTGAGGGCACGCCTTCCGTTTCGCTGCGGCTGATCGATGCTCAAACATGGAAAGGTTCAGGGATCGTACTCACAAGATATGAGGTGCTGCGTGTATAGATATGAAACGATGGAATAATAATGCCCCCCAACCCGGCGTGTATCCGACGGGTGGGAGCCTGCGGAAATTGATATGGTCATACGCCGTCTGCGTACAGGAACAGGAAATTTCCTCATAAGCACCCATACCGCACTCCCTGGTATTCTAAACAGGGGGTGATTTTTCTGCCCACTTTTTGGATCCCGCATGTGCTATAAACGAGACCATCGTTAAGATTTGCCCAGAGGGTGATTTCAGTTTCTTTTTTGCGGTTTAATCCTGTTTTCCATCAATTTCATTGGACAAGGACACCCCTTCAGTCAGGCAATAGAATAAATGCAAAATTCTGAGCTTCCGTATTTTTAAAATGAGAGTATAGCGGAAGAGAACTTGTTCGTTTGGAAGTAGTTGACCTTTTTCCTCTTGACGAGTAATATAAACATATCAAGCATCTAAATTATCTTCGGCTAATTAGTTTTCAATATTGCTAAAAGTCGTTTGCCCCTCGATAAAATTTGCAATGGAAAAAATCTCAAATGCCCAACTCTCTCTCATAGTTAATACGCAACAACATCCTAATCCACCTAACCAATTTCATTCAGAACAAGAGGGGAAGGCATGGGGTTTATTAGATGCTCTGGCAGATGCTGTAATTTTGGTAAACATCCAGGGTATTATCCTTTGGGCAAATAAATCTGCATTAAAGAAACTTGATAAACCAATAAAAGCTTTGACCAATACATCCATTTGGGATGTCTATTCACCGCAAAAAGTAAACCATCACAAGATACTTTTCAATAGGGTCGCTAAAACCGGACGTTCTCTCAGTTTTATTGATAACAGTCAAGGAAGATGGGTAGAAATTCAGATTTACCCGGTGAAAAACATTGATGATCAACCGGGCGATATCGTATTTCAAGAACGTGATATCACACCTCAAATCGAGGCTGAAGAAATGGTGAAACGTCTCTCGGTACAGTTAATCAGTGTACAAGAAGATGAGCGACGTCGTATCTCTCAAGATTTACATGATGAAATAGGACAGCAAATGACAGCGCTGTTATTAGAAATGCGTTCTATTCGAAATTCGATCAAAAAAGACGGTGAAACGGTAACAGACCAAATAACTAAGGCGATCAGAAACCTCGAAACAATTATGAGGGGACTTCGCCAAATCTTTTATCAGCTTTACCCGCCTTCAATGGATCACACTGATTTACTCGAAGTACTTCGTGCCCATTGTTCCTCATTTGCGAGATCTACGGGTATAAAGGTCGATTTTAGCTATTCGGAAGATTTTCCAGTGTTATCAAACATTTACCAGGTGACATTATATCGATTCGTCCAGGAGGGTTTAGTCAATGCTGAAAAACACGGCAGGGCAAATTCGGTATGGATAAATCTCGATGTATCGGATGAAGAGATTAATATTTCTCTTGAAGACGATGGACAGGGCTTCGACCCAAACACATTAATGCGCGGTTTGGGATTGCGTGGAATCCAGGAGCGGTTTTTGATGTTAAGAGGAACCTTTGAGATTGAATCCACTCCTGGTAAAGGAACAAAACTATTTGGGTCTTTGCTTACGAAAAACATTGAAGTATAAGGGATAAAATGCTAAGAATTGTTGTCGCAGAGGATCATCACATCGTTCGTGATGGCGTTACCAGATTGCTTGAGGAGTTAGGGGATATCCAGGTTGTGGGGGAAGCTGATAATGGTGAAGACGCTATCCGGTTAGTAAAAATGCTAAAGCCTGATGTATTGGTTTTGGACATATCCATGCCGCAGACCGATGGACTGGAAACATTGAAATATCTGAGAACCTTTCCGTCTAAACCTGGAGTAGTGATTTTATCCATGTATGATGATATCAACTTAATTAAAAAGGCATTGGAGTATGGAGCTTTAGGTTATGTCCTCAAACAATCCGTGAGTGAAGATCTACTTGATGCGATACGCGCTGCTAGCCGGGGGAGCTTATATTTAAGTGCTGAGGTTTCTCACATTCTTTCTGATGGCACACTTACTCAAAAGCCACAAAATGCATTGGACCGTCTTTCGCCCAGGGAACGTGAAGTTGTTGAGCATATTGTCGCTGGAAAATCTACGAAAGAGATTGCTATGGGTCTGAACACAAGTATTAAAACCGTGGAGAAACAGAGGCGTGATGCCATGCGTAAACTTGCAGCCGATAATATCGCTAGTCTCGTACGGATCAGTATGGATCTGGGCTTAGAGACTGATAAAAAATCATCTGATCAGATCTGATCAGAAATGAACAAACAGATTCTTGAGCAGTACTTTGGAGCTTAATGCATGGCAAGATACATTTTAGGACTGGAACTCTCTGCAACAAAAACAAAAGCAATCATCTTTGACCATAATGCCAATGTCATTTCCAGTGCCAGCAAAGATATTAAATATTACTATCCACAAGCTGGGTGGGTGGAAGTGGACGCAACCGAATTGTGGACTGATAGTCAAACAGTCATTAAAGAATCACTAAAAAATGGAAGAATTTCCCCCGAGGATATAGAAGCGATCGGTATTGCGAATCAAGCTACAACCACAATTTTTTGGAATAAACATAGCGGCGAGCCTATTGGTAGAGCAATTGCCTGGCAGGACAAACGAAACATTCCTTTTTTTGAGCAACTGGCAAAAAGATTGGCTGAAGGGAATAAAACTGGTATTGGGCTGAAAATTTCTCCCGACAGTACGGCGCTCCGAATTCGCTGGTTGATAGAAAATGACAAAACGATTCAAAAAGGACTGGCTAGAGATGAGTTGCTCTACGGCACCGTTGATAGCTGGTTGATTTGGAAGTTTTCTGCTGGCTCTTCACATATTACAGATCTTTCAAATGCCAGTGTGACAACTCTAGTCAATGCGAACACACTAAATTATGACGATTGGATTCTCCAGCAGTTGGATATTCCTCGTAATATTCTGCCTGAAATCCGTAGCTCAAGCGAAATTTATATCGATACAGATCCTAAAACTTTTTTTGGAGTGAGGACACCCATTGCAGGTGCAATGGTTGACATTAATTCAGCGGTTATTAGTAGCGCATGTTTTAAACCAGGGATGACAAAAATAACATATGACTTCGGTTCGTCCGTAATTCTGAACACAGGCGATAAACGGATTTCTTCCATACCCGGTATTCATTCTCAACTAATCTGGGCATCAAATGGAACTGTGGTGTACGGATTAGTTGGATTTATGGATATCTCCGTCTCGATATTCCAATGGCTGAAAGATGGTTTGGAGATTATCTCTGAATTTAGCGAAGCAGGGGGTGTTGCCAGTCAAGTGCCCAATTCACAAGGGGTCTATTTTGTCCCTGCTTTAAATGGTTTAGGAATGCCATATTCTGACCCGTATGCTCGAGGAACAATTTTTGGCATCACTGCCAGCACCACCAAATATCACATTGTTCGAGCAGCTCTCGAAGCAATGGTCTATCAAACGCGGGACCTTTTTGAAATTATCAATACGATTTCTGAGGTAAAGATTAAAACAGTTCGGATGGATGGAGTTGGTATTCAAAGCGAATTTCTCGCACAGTTCGCTGCCGATATTCTAGGACTTCCCGTGGAAAAGGTGGATACGGAGCATGGTGTACTAGGGGTAGTGTTCATGGCGGGTCTTGCAAATGGCTACTGGAAGTCAATCGATGATGTCTCAAGACTCTGCACAATTACTCGCACATTTCAACCTCGCATATCTGCTGGAGAGCGGGATAGTTTATATCAAGGTTGGTTAAAAGCCATCAAACGGTCAGTAGGCTGGCTCAAATAGTTGACAAAAAAACGAATACTCCAAAGGAGTATGAATGTACACGAAAGGAACCCCCAGGAATGGGGGTTTTTCGTTTATTTTAGGTGCTTGCCCTGATTCCAATTGGAATCTGAAAATGCAATAATGTGTAGACAAAAGCATAGAATTTCATCATCCAGAAAGGAGGTATGGATACTAGCCGGGATAGGTCTGGTTTGAGCCAAAACTACCACAATTGATACTCCCTTTGCCATTTGGATACTGATGTTATGAGTTTACATTCCCACATTTAGATTATTGCTGTTTAAGCTTACCTGGTTCTTCTGCCGTAGAGAGTGGATTTACCTGGAAGCGTTAGTGATCGCAACGCTAGTAGTTCGTTACGGCTAGGACTGTTAAAGGAATGTAAAAAACAACCTGTCAACTTCATAATAATTAGAGAAGTGATATGACGTACTTCGCAATCATGCATGTGGCAATTGAATAGCGCTATGCATATCACAGCCTGACTTATCCTAATCACAAGGCTTCACCTTATTCGACAGCATTTACGTACGTTAAAACACCTTTCCGTGGCGAAATCAGGTCGTATGAGGTTGATCCAGCAATCGAGAATTTGAGCAAAAGATAAGAAAAAAAGGAGGTGGACCTGTATCAGAGAAAGAGGGATTGAAAAAATGAGTAGTACTTCATAAAACAGAAAAAAAGGAGAGTGAAATGAAAGGCAATGGAAAAAAGCAATGGCGGCTTCTCATCATAGCGTTTACACTGATGCTGGTTGGCAGCCTTTTGGCAGCCTGGATACAAACTGGAGCCGGCGCTGCTAAGATACAGGATATCCGTATTTATGGTAAGTACAACGGTTACTATAGTGCATTTTTGTTTATCCCTAATGGGGTAACTGCAGACAATCCTGCTCCGGGTATAGTGGCTGCACATGGGTTCAACAACAGTAAGGAATACATGACCAACACTGCTCTCGAGTTGGCTCGGCGCGGATACGTTGTTTTGGCGATGGACCTGGACAACCATGGTCTTTCAGGCAAATCAAATGCTGCAGGGAAAACTGCAAATGGGGTAGTCGATGGGCTGTTGTATTTGCGTAGCCTTGACATTGTGGATACCGACAACGTAGGTATGATCGGCATGTCAATGGGGGGGATGAACGTTGATACAACTGCTGCTATGTATCCTGATTTGTATCAGGCGCTTTTCTTCATGGATTCCGGTTGTAGTGTGGATACCTGTCCAGGGCACCATAACTGGGCAATCAGCGTAGGTAGGACCACCGAAACCCCTCCCAATTTTGGTGCTCCCAATGGAGCTGAGATTCCGAACATGCCGGAAGCGATGACCGCTTACGGCATCAGTGAACCCGTGATCCCAAGAAAAATGTATGGATCGGTTGAGGATAATACAGCAAGGATTTACTTCGACCACTGGGGAAATCATCCTATCTCGACGGATGACGCCACTTCTATCGGCAACGCCATCGATTGGTTCGGGCTGACGATGGAAGGAGGAAAGGAACTCCCCGGCTCTAACCAGATCTGGCAGTTCAAGGTGCTGGGTACTGCTATGGCATTACTTGGGTTTTCTATCTTCTTGATGGCATTTGGTGGCGTACTTCTTGAGGGGAACTACTTTGGCACCCTCAAAGAATCTATGCCGGTCTTCAAGGGTGCAACGGGTAAGACCTGGTGGATCTTTGCCCTTATCACAGCAGCTTTAGGTCCGCTCACGGTGATCCCCTTGTTCTATCGTTTCTTCATGGCAAATCCGTTTAAACTCCAAGGCGTTACAACAGGCTTTGTCGGATGGCTGTTTGTGGTCGGTATTATTTCGATCATCATCTTGTTTGTCGGCTACTTTGCCACAGGCAAGAAAACAGGAGCCGATGGCATCGCTTACGGTTTCAAGTGGGAAGGTATCGGATTTGACTGGAAGAAGATCGGTAAGTCTTTCCTGCTGGCACTGACCGTTATTGGTACGGGTTATCTGATCTTGTTCACCATCTATTCGATCCTCAATGTCGATTTCCGTCTCTGGGTCGTCACACTCAAGGTGACAGATTTCCGCCATTTCCTGGTGATGCTCGCCTATGTCATTCCGCTGGCAGTCTACTTTTTCCCAATGGCTATTGGTTTGCATGGAACACTTCGACCAAAGGATGGCAAAGCAACCTTCAAACAAGAAATGCTCATTAACGTGGCGATCTTGCTGGTGGGCTATCTTATCGTGGAAGCTTACTACTACATTCCGTTGACGTTTTTTGCGGGACCAGCTAACTTTGGTCCAATGGGTCTGGGGTTGATTAATGCGTTGGGACTGTTTGTACTCGTCCCGATTATCGCCCTGGTCTCCACTTACTACTTCCGAAAGACCGGACGCATTTATGTTGGCGCGTTCATCAATACCATGTTCATCACCTGGTATCTCGTCGCGGCTAACTGCCTCTACTCTTTCGGATAAAACATCATCAGTGGTGAAGTCTGGCAAGCAGGCTGGTTACAACGCTGACCTGCTTGCCACAAATTAATCATTTCAAAAATAGATGTATGAAGAGAATAAAATGAATTCCTTAGCACGAAAAGGGTTCCAAACATTGTGAACTTCCTTCTCAGTATTACATACGGTAATACTGACAGCGAGATTTTCTCCCCCTAAATTTTTCGAGGAATTTGTTATGAACAAATACGTAGCTAGTATCGATCAGGGCACCACCAGTACCCGATGTATGATCTTCAATCATCAAGGGGAGCCGGTTGGTTTTCACCAATTGGAACATGAACAAATCTATCCGTGTCCTGGCTGGGTAGAACACGACCCATTGGAAATCTGGCACAATACCATCGTAGTCATCCGGGAGGCACGTCGCAAGACCGGCGCAACCACCAAAGATATTGTTGCGGTGGGCATCACCAATCAACGGGAAACCACCCTGGTCTGGGATAAATTTTCCGGACAACCGCTCTACAATGCAATTGTCTGGCAGGATACCCGCACTGATAAAATCATTCATCAGCTTGCTGAAGAGGGAGGCATAGACCGCTTTCGGGAAAAAGTCGGGCTACCGCTTGCTACCTATTTCTCTGGACCTAAAATCAAATGGCTGCTGGAAAACGTGGATGGGCTGCACACCGCTGCCGAAGAAGGTCGTGCTATTTTTGGCAATATGGATACCTGGCTGATTTGGAACCTGACCGGTGGAGTGAACGGCGGCAAACACATCACCGATGTAACCAACGCCAGCCGCACTATGTTGATGGATTTGGAAACACTGGATTGGGATGATGAAATCTGTCATATCATGAACATTCCGAAACAAATGCTTCCCAAGATTTGCTCTTCTTCAGAAATCTACGGTCACACTCTGGAGAACGGACCCTTCGAAGGAGTTGTCCGGGTGGCAGGAGACCTGGGGGATCAACAGGCAGCCACCGTTGGTCAAACATGCTTTGAACCTGGCGAAGCCAAAAACACTTATGGTACTGGCTGCTTTATGCTGCTCAACACTGGCGAAGAAATCGTTCAATCTAAAAACGGATTGCTGACCACAGTTTGTTATCGCTTTGGCGAGGAGAAACCAATCTACGCCATGGAAGGTTCTATTGCCATCACAGGCGCATTGGTTCAGTGGCTGCGGGATAATCTCAAAATGATCGATTCTGCCCGGGAAATTGAAAATCTTGCCAACATGGTAGACGATAATGGCGGGATCTACTTTGTTCCTGCTTTCTCAGGTTTGTTCGCGCCTTATTGGCGATCCGATGCACGTGGGGTGATCGTCGGGTTGACTCGCTTTATTAATCGCGGGCACATCGCCCGGGCTGTTCTCGAAGCAACCGCCTTCCAGACACGCGAAGTGTTAGATGCGATGAACGCAGATTCGGGCGTTGCATTGAAAGCATTAAAAATTGACGGTGGAATGGCGCAGAACGAGCTGCTGATGCAGTTCCAGGCAGATGTCTTGGGCGTCCCGGTAATTCGCCCAATGGTATCTGAAACAACAGCACTCGGGGCAGCCTATGCAGCAGGTTATGCTGTTGGTTTCTGGAAAAGCCAGGCTGAGATGCGTCAAAACTGGATAACAGATAAAACCTGGCTGCCTGGCTCTAATGATATTGCTGGCACGGACCTGTATGCAAAATGGAAGAAAGCTGTTTCTCGGACCCTTGATTGGGTTGAAAAGGAATGAGGTGTTTTGGATGTTGAATAGAGAACTACGCACTGAACAGTATCGTAAGAATCCAGAGGTCAGTGTCCTGATTGTAGGCGCTGGTATCAATGGTATTGGCGTTTTTTGGGATCTTGCGTCGCAAGGATTAGATGTACTCCTCGTGGATCGCAGTGATTATTGCAGTGGAGCTAGCGCCGCTACATCACATATGATTCACGGAGGTATCCGCTACCTGGAAAACGGCGAGTTTCGCCTGGTACGGGAAGCCGTTCAAGAACGGAATTGGTTGATCGAGAAGGCGCCTCACCTGGTCAAACCACTTCCGACCACCTTCCCTATCTTTAAGCTTTTCTCTGGAATCCTGAATGCTCCGTTAAAATTCCTGGGGCTGCTGGATCAACCCTCAGAAAGAGGTGCGATCGTTATTAAGTTTGGCATGATGCTATATGACTTCTATACACAGGGAAAGAAGATTGTTCCTAATCATCGGTTTTTGAATAGGGATAGGTCTCTTGCCCAATTTCCAATGCTTAATCCAGATATCCTTTTCACCGGAACATACTTCGATGGCTCTATGTTGTCGCCTGAACGCATTGCTGTAGAATTGGTGCAAGATGCAATTGACGCGAATAAGAAAGCCATTGCACTTAACTATGTTAGTCTCGATTCAATTGTAGACTCCACGGTGACCCTTAAAGACGAGATAACAGGTGAACGATTTAGTGTGACCCCAAAGCTTGTCATTAACGCGGGGGGACCGTGGGTAGATTATGTCAACAGCGATTTTGGTCAAAAGACACAATTCATGGGAGGAACCAAAGGCTCACATCTGGTATTGGATCACCCTGAACTAAGGAGAGCGATTGGTGACCACGAATTTTTCTTCGAGAATAAGGATGGTCGCATTGTTTTACTCTTTCCTTTTGGTGAGCGCGTTCTTGTTGGCACATCAGATTTCCACATCGATGATCCCGATGATGCAGTCATAACGGATGATGAAGTACAATACTTTTTTGAAATGATCAAAAGGGTTTTCCCGAACCTTTCTGTTGATAGATCGCACATTGTTTTCACCTTCTCTGGCGTTCGCCCTTTGCCCAAGAGTAATTCTCAACGGACAGGGCAAATCACACGCGATCATTCGATCAAAAAGCTCAAGGGGGTGGTTGGAAGCTTCCCAGTCTATTCTTTGGTCGGCGGCAAGTGGACTACATTTCGTGCTTTCGCTGAAAAGATGAGTGACATGGCAATGCAAGAACTAAATCTTATCCGCAATGTGTCAACCAGAGAAATGGAGTTTGGCGGAGGAAGAAATTATCCTAAGACCAAAGAGAACCAGGAGCGGTGGATCATGGATCTTGCCACGAGAACAGGTTTGCCGTTGACTCGGACCGAGGTTTTATTCTCTCGTTATGGTACACGCTCTGAAGAAATTGCGGTATTTATCTCCAGCAAAGATGATCATCAACTTCTCTGCTATCCTGGTTATAGCTTCAATGAAATAGAATATATTGTCTGTCAAGAGGATGTTGCACACCTGGATGATTTCCTTTTTCGGCGGTCCATGATTGGCTTGTCAGGTGAAATAACGGCTGATGGACTGAATGAACTGGCAGGTATCATTGGGAAAAGTAAGAATTGGGAAGAAGACAGGATACAAAGTGAGATACAACGAGTTATCAATATCCTCAAATCAAAGCACCGCATGAATTTCGATCAATATCTGGTAGACTAACGCTTCAGGTTAGATCTGGGCTGGATTGCCATCGGCAGAGTTGCTCATCGATTGCTTTTTCGAGAAATTCAGGAATTGCTTATGTCGGAATATATTGCAGCGATTCATCAGGGCACGAGAAACACTCGTTGTGTGATCTTCGATCAGCAAGGGATACCCATCTCAGTCATGCAGCTTGAACATCGCCAAATCTATCTTCGCCCAGGCTGGGTGGAGCACCGCCCGCTTGAAATTTGGAAACGTGTCCAAGAGGTAATTTCTATGACACTCACGAAAACACGTATCCAACCTGAAAATTTAGTTGCACTAGGAATAACGAATCAACGGGAAACTACGATTGTCTGGGATAAGCAAACAGGCAAACCCTATTACAACGCAATTGTCTGGCAAGACGCGCGAACAAAGGAAATATGTGATCGATTAATTTCAGAAGGTTATCAAGATTTTTTCCATGACCGGACGGGCATTCCCATATCGACCTACTTTTCTGGACTAAAAATTAAGTGGATATTGGATAATGTGAGTGGTGTCCGTGAAGATGCCGAACGAGGACGGGTGTTATTCGGGACTATAGATACCTGGTTGATATGGTGGCTTACAGGTGGACCGAATAATGGTATACACATAACCGATGTTACCAATGCTAGCCGTACCTTGCTCATGAACTTGCGATTACTAGAATGGGATGAGGAAATTTTAAGATTATTAGAAATTCCTTATCAAATGCTACCACGCATCGTTCCATCTAGCGATCCAAAAGGGGCGGCGCGGACAACTTTGGATGGACCTTTCAATACAGTAATCCCCATATGTGGAGATCTTGGTGACCAACAGGCAGCGCTTGTTGGTCAGACTTGTTACAGCCCTGGTGAAGCCAAGAACACCTACAGTACCGGTTGTTTTATGCTACTGAACATCGGAAATTCGCCAATCCTATCTAAAAGCGGGCTCTTAACCACTGTCGCTTATAAGTTTGGAAATCACGATACGGTCTACGCTTTAGAGGGATCTGTTACCTCCACAGGCGCTCTCGTTCAATGGCTTCGCGATAACCTGGGAATTATCCGTACAAGTTCAGAGGTCGAAGATCTTGCTAAATTGGTAGATGATAGCAGCGGAATATATATTGTCCCTTCCTCATCCGATCTGTATACTCCATATTGGCATTCCGACGAAAGAGGGATGGTCGCCGGACTAAACGGTCATATCAATAAACATCATATAGCTCGTGCAGTATTGGAGACCACTGCTTATCAAACACGCATGATTCTCGATGCGATGCAAAAAGATTATGGAATGGGACTTAAAATATTGAAAGTAAACGGGCGAATGGCTGAAAATGAATTGTTAATGAAATTTCAGGCAGATATCCTGGGAGTACCTGTTGTCAAACCCGTAGTGACAGAAATATCCGCTTTGGGGGCTGCCTATGCTGCCGGGTTAGCAACAGGTGTTTGGGATAGTGTGACCGATTTACGAGATCATTGGCAAATGGAACGAATTTGGGAACCTGAAATGGATAATGAAACTCGTCAAAAACTATTTGATGGCTGGTTGATAGCCACACATAAGTCCTTGCAAGGAACAGAATAGCTTTTCAGGTTACCGTAATGCTGCATGAAGACACTTCCGTCTATTTCCATCTAAAAACAAGACCTCGTTCGATACATTTAATGTTAGTGGGACAGTTGATATCTGGGATGAATTTTAGCGACCTGGCTGATTCCTGGAAATGACGATAAATCTAAAAGAATGCACGCCGCCTGTGTTTTATGGTTGAGCACATGGTATGCAGGCAGCCGTGACGTTGATATCCTTCTGAGCAGATATGATCACCAATCATGGTTGATTCAGATGGGTGTATAAAACTCGGATGATGTGTACATCAACCTGGGTAGCCTGGTCTGGGGCGATCAGGTTGTGATCCACGCCTTTGAGCAGGCATATATCTATGAGGTGTGCACGGTCAACCGCTGGACGAAACCGCAGGATGTCAGTGTTTTGACGGAGCATGAGGATTTCCCCTGGATGAAGTTGATTACCTGCAGCGGATATGATGAGACAATAGATACCTATCGCTGGCGCACGGTGGTGCGGGCGGTACAGATCAAAGTGGTTGATGAGGATTAAGAAGAGGAAAACGTTTTGCCAATAGGTATAAAGCTCGCTTGCTGCCAGGGCTGCGCTTGTAGACCCATAGCCTGACACGATTAGATCAATCACATGGATCGAGCCAACTTACATAAACATGGTTTCTGTTAAGAGAAGCTGCCCAACACAGCGTGCAGCGGACGGCGAGTATGCACTGCGTTGGTTGGGCACTTTATTGGCTTGGTGGGTTCTTTAGTAATGGTACCTTGATTGCAAAAAATCGATCTGTCCATCCCTCACCAGATAAACAATGCGATGCTCCTGGGTCAGCCTTCTTGACCAGGCACCTGGCGTTAGATATTTTAGGGGTTCTGGCTTGCCAATTCCCGCAAAAGGATCCCGTAAAATGGCTTCGATAAGATCGAATGCCCGGATCGCGATCTTTCGGTCGGTTTCCACCCAGAAACGCAGGTCTTCAATGAACTCTTTTTGGAATACCGCTGTGAAAGTCTTTTTACTCAAAACCAACCTCATGCCGTAAAGCATCAACCGTTAGCGGTTGAGTTTCGTTTTTTAATGCTTGACCAAGTGCAGAAAGTAGACGTTCGGCATTTGCTGGTGAGCGCAGCAGATAAGCTGTCTCCATCAGGCTTTCCAACTCTGAAGCAGCGATCATTGCTACTTCTTCTTCGCCCCGGCGTTGAATGATAACAACTTCACGGTTGTGTGTCACCTGATCCAATAACTTTGCCAGCCCTTCGCGGGCCTGAGTATAGGTGGTTTGAATAGTCATTTTTCTGCCTTTCTGTACAGCATTACTGTACAGTATTAGAGCTGGTTTGTCAAGGATAGACAAAATGATCAAAGATTGACAGCAATTATTACTGCGCAGACCGAGTCAAATATACAGGTACAATCTTGGACCAGTGCTTGCCAGCGCACGGCATACCTGGAAAAGAAGGGGTATAGGGTGCTGCGTTTCTGGAATAATGAGGTGTGGGAGAATTTGAATGGGGTGTCCCAGAAAATAATGGATCTACTCCTATAGACAGGCAGGTCTATCTTTGACGCTCATTTCGGCTGGGTGGTGCTTGTGGGTTTATTATTGCATTTGGCAGGCAGGTCAGTATAATTGGATAGCAGGGAAATATGGTGAAATTCTGTTCATCCATGCCAGGTTGATCGGCGGGCAAACAAAGTACGCACCTGACTGGCGGGATTGCGCCCGTGCTGCGCCCGGTATTTTCCTTTACCTGAACAGAGCTCTGCTCCCGGGTTGAATCCATATCCTCAACCATCAGGTAACGTAATCATTTATCAGCGATACCCTCCAAAGACGAGGTCTTATGCCAGTTGAGAACATCAAATGCAGTGGCTGCGGCGCGCCGTTAAAGGCTGAACCCGATCAGGATTTTATTGTTTGTGAATATTGTTCCACCACAAACAGGATCGTTCACGATACGAAGGGTGGCGCAATCCCTTTTCATTCCGAAACGTTAAATTTGGTCGCTCAAGAGGCGCTTCTCTCAAAAAATAAGCGGCAAATCGAAAGCCTGGCAGAGAAAAAAGACCAGTTGTTAAAACAGAAATTTAACCTGTCGAAAGAGAAAGACAGCGTACTTTCAAGAAAAAAAGGCGAACTCGTTTCCAGTAAAGACAAAGCAAAAAAAGAACACTCCGACAATTTAGGCTTGTCTTTAGGCTGCCTGGGTCTTTTCATCTGGCTGGCTGGAATTATTCTTATTGTGTATCTTCTTTTTGAAGGAGAGGGAAAATCAACTTGCATCGTATTGCCTGCCGGTTTTGTGCTGGGTGCGTTGTTTTTATATCTTTATTCTTCACGCCTGGAAAAGCGATTAAAGCCAATTTATGCCAGAATAGACAGCGAACACCAATTGTCGATTGACGAGACACAAAAGAAATATCAAGACGAAATAGAACGGCTTGACGGCGAAATCAGCCGCGTTGAGAATGAGTTATGGCAAATCAAGGAAAAGAGCGAGGAGACATCCAACAGCAATGAGGACGGCGAGACCGTTGAACGCCCTGCGGGATATGATCTGATCCTGATCGATGCTGGTCCAAACAAAATCGAAACCATCAGAATCATCCGCGAATTCACGAATTTCAGTTTGAAGGAAGCGAAAAATTTAGCTGAAGCGCCGGACAGCGTCATTCTAGAAAATGCTGCCCGGAGCGTGGTTTTAGAAGCAGAGAAGCGATTTATAACGAAAGGCGC
>CAYRRA010000014.1:0-38497 GCA_964426355.1 uncultured Anaerolineaceae bacterium | reverse complement strand
TACCACCCAACCATTGCGAATTAATACGTCCAGCATAGCGTTCCTCTCAATGTCTTCAATCTACTTCCATAAACTGGCGATTATATCTTCAAGTCCCAATCTCCGTAAGGTGTCCGGTAGTGGTTTAGCCGCATCCAACGTCCAGCCCATATTCTCCAGATGCTCCTGCAACATCGCTTCGGCTTCCACCCGTATGCCAGCAGTCGGACCGTCCGGCAGAGGTGGTCTGCCGTATGCACGCTCAGGTAGTGCGAATTGAACTGCATTGATACCCTCCCGCACATTGAATGCCTGGCGAAGATTGGCAATCCGCTCACCGATCAATAAAACATCATCCACGCTAATTTCCCAACCGGTTACAGCGCTAAGCATTTCATGCATAAAAGGATATTCGGTGGCAAAAAACCCGAATAAGCACAAACCAGCGCTGTTCATCGTATGGATCAGGCATGCAGCATCCTTAATATACTTGCCGCGCCCTGTTTGTTGCTCGCGATTTTGCCCGTAACCTGGCATATCAGACGGGTAAGCGGGTGGAATGCCATACTGACCGGCTTGAGTGTGCCTGCCTGGGGTGGCATCTATCTGATAGATCACACCCAGCCCGGGTTCAAAGCGTGGATCGTGCATCGGAAGTTCCTGACCGCCAACATGAATGGCAAAGGGTCGTGAGGCTTCTCCCACCTTTTCAGAGGCAATCTTCACCCCATCTGCAAGCACATCGCCAAAATCCTGGCGAAGCGCCACTTTTTCCAACATGCGGTTCATCGCAACATGGTCACCCCAGCGAAGCTCAATGCCGCCTGTTTCCTCTAATCCGATCAACCCGTTCTCAAAACACTCGATGGCAAATGCCAGGCAGCCGCCCGCTGAAATCGTATCCAGACCATAACGGTTACAAAGATCGTTCGCTGCGATGAGCGAGGGATAGTGATCGTTCAGGGTCATTGTGCCAAATGCTGAAGCCGTCTCGTATTCGGGTTGATGCGCTTCAACCGTCTTTCCTTCATATATACACTGGCTCGTCCCCCAACAGGCAATCGGGCAGCGGTAACAGGCTCCTTTTTTCACGCGCATTTTCAACAGTTTGTCAAAAGAGAGGTTCTCTGCATCTGAAAAATGATCTGTACTGCTGCCCCAATTGCGCGTGGGCGAATCGCCGTTTTTTGCGCCCATTGGCGTATAACCAGGTGTACCGGTAACAGAGTAGAACTTGGCGGAGCCTACTCCATCAGAAATTTGCCTGGCGTATTTCTTGCTGACGGCTTGCACTGCCGCCGAATCTGCCAATGGCACAGGCTGTATCCCGCGAACACTGACCATTTTCAGATGTTTCGATCCCATCACCGCCCCCAACCCGGAACGAGCAGCAGCCCGCCCTTTTTTGTGGATTACCCCGGAAATGAGCGAAAGTTTTTCCCCTGCGGGTCCAATACAAATGGTTTCGAAACCCTTTCCCAATTCATTTTCGACCCAATCTTCAACCTGGTATGTATCCAATCCCCATAATTCAGTTGCATCGTGTAATTCAGGTTTACCTTCGTCAATGCTCAGGTAAACCGGTTTGGGAGCGATCCCGGTAAAGAAGATGGCATCATAACCGGCTCTTTTCAAGGCTGGACCAAAAAAGCCACTCCCGTTGGAGTCCCCCCAACCACCCGTCAGAGGTGATTTAGCAGCAATCGTCCAGCGTGTCCCGGTCGGTGCAGATGTACCCGTCAACGGACCGGTTAATACTGCAAGGATGTTTTCTGCTCCGAGGGGGTCAATCCCAGCCGGGATATTGTCGTACAAAACGCGTGCTGCAACCCCGTACCCTCCGACATAGTCACGAAGCAATTCTTCACCCGGGATTTCATCTTTCAATTCTCCCGTTTCAAGGTTGATCCATAAGAATTTGCCAGCATATCCACCGATCATCATTTCCTCCAGATTTTTTCAGAAACACGTCTCCATCATCAAAGGTCTTCCATGGACAAATCCAGGTTAATTGCAAATCCACCATCGATGCGTAAATTTGCCCCGGTGATATAATCCGCATCCGGACTGACGAGGTAAGCCACCGCTTTTCCAATTTCCTCCACTGTGCCTACTCTCCGCCAGGGAATATGGCGGTTGGCGCGCTGCATATCATCCTCATCCTCAAAGGCAGAGCGCGTGGAAGGGGTATCGATCCTGCCCGGGTTGATGCTGTTGACATTGATTCGATACGGAGCCAGTTCTAACGCCAGGGTGCGCGCCAGGTGGTTCACCGCTGCCTTGCACATATTGTATGGCGCGCTGGCAGGCACTGCCATCTCCTCATGAATAGAGCTGATGATGATAATCTTACCGCCTTGCCGACCTGCTTTGTTCTGTGACACCATCTGCTGAGCAGCAAACTGGCAAGTATGAAACACGCCAAAAAGCGTTACCTCAAAAACCTTGAGCGCGTCCTCCCATTTCAAATCGACGACATAACCGGGATAGTTGATCCCTGCGTTCGCAACGACAATGTCAATAAAACCAAATTCTGCCGTTACGGCATTGAACATGCGTCTCAGTCCTACACGATCTGCCACATCAGCCTGCCAGATCATCGCTTTGCACCCCATTTCCATCACCTGGTGGGCAATTTCTTCCGCTTCCTCGCGTTGTGAACGGTAGTTGATCAAGATGTCAGCGCCTTCTTCCGCCAGGCAGAGCGCAATTCCACGCCCAATACCACGGGATGCTCCCGTGACCAAAGCCACTTTGCCCTTCAGTTTACCCATCTTAAACTCCTGTTACAACAGGTTTATCGCAAACCAAATAGAACCTGTCCTTCCACACCCACATCCAACCTGATGACCTGTCCGTTGCTGACTTCCGTTACATATAGAGATTGATCCCAAAATGCCACATTGGTGGGGTTGATTCCTCCCACCTCAAGTTCAGCAATGACTGCACCCGACGGATCAATCACCGCCACAACGCCTTTACCAAAATGAGCTGCATACAAATTACCGTTTGCATCAAAAGCCATGCCATCTGGACCCAAACCGCCTTCCAGCCTGGCAAAAATGCGACGTCTTTTTTCATACCCGTTCTCATCCAATTCAAAAGCCAGGATATGGTTAGGGAAGGTTTCTGCCAGGAAGAACGTCTGCCCATCATCAGAAAAAACCAGTCCGTTGGGGAATTGAAAACCGTTGGCGAACAATTCAACCTTGCCTGATTTACGCAGGATGTAGACACAACCAATAGGGTGTTCAGGATCAGATCCACGCGGATCGCTGAAATACAGGTCACCATTTGGTGCAAAAACCAGATCGTTGGGACCTCTAAATTTTTCCCCACCATAATCGGAGGCAGCCACTTTGATCTCACCCTGTGGAGAAACATCCAGAATGCCCAGGTCACCATCCGCTACGTAAAGATGTCCGTTTCGATGAAATTTCGACCCGGTAGGCAAACCACCCGTATTTACAAAAATGCTACGTTCACCCTCTGGGGTGACGCGGTAAATATTCTGCGCATCCCAATCCACAAAATGAAGCACCCCATTATGGTCAAAACTGGGTCCTTCAGGTGATTGCAAACCGCTTACCAATACCGACCTGGGTACGAGATTATTCATTATTGGGGTTCTCCGCCTCTTGTTGGGTATTTTTCTTTTTACTGTTTTTTTCATTGTGACTGATTTTTTCCAGCGCGCTTGCCACATCAGGCAAGCCCAACCGAATCAATGTTTCCGTAGTAGGGCAGCCAGTCTGCACATCCCATCCACGCAACGCATAATACTTTTCGAGCAAGGGGATGAATTTTTCAGCTTCCAATTTTTTCTTTTCACCGACAAACTTGCTTTCCCACCACTCCGGATATTCAAAATAAGGCACAACGCACTCATCATCCTTACGAGACCGCCCAAAATTACGAACCTGGATTGCTCGCTCCAGGTTAAAGATACGCTCACAAGCCATATCAAACTCTTCCACCGTCATTTCTAAACCGGTTGCAGCGGTAAAGAGATGATATTCATACTCCCAGCCGACCATGCCATCTGCGCGCGAAATGCCATCTTCGGAATTAAAGCTCAAAAGGATGGGGAAGATGTTATCATCCAGCGAGACCGAATCTTTCATCACACTGCGATGCCCATGCCAGACGGCAGGCACTTCTTTACCTTCATAACCACTCAACGGATCCACACCTGTCTCACTACCATATATTTGCCCGCCAAGCGCTTTGATCTTCTCCCAGGGGATGCAATGTTCCTCATCCAGAAAGGATGACCAATGCATGGTCATGGCTGTATAGCCATGTGCACTGCTGAACGGGTCACGCACGTCCACTGCCCATTGCAGCGCGGGAACAATCCAAAATGGATACACAATCTTATTGCCCCGGTCGCCGTGTCCATCCCAATGACCTGCACTGCCCCAGGCAGCATACAACGGTTTTGCTTCTTCCCAACCAAACTGGAAGAGGTCAGGTGCACGGCATCCGCCTTCAGCCAGCCTGTCGCCATCTCCCTCGCGGAAAGCAATCATATGCAAAAAATTCGCCCAAAATTCAGGATGGTTGAAATCCATTACCTGACCGTTGAGTTCATTCACCAGTCCATGTTTTTGGCAGTCGCGCAGCCAGGGGATGAGCCCCAGCAGCAAATCCCAGTGGTTCAACCCGTAATCATCAGCCAAATGCCGAATTTCAAATGCGCTATCAAAATCCAATTTCCAATCGTAATACGTGCCGGGAATGCCTGGGATGAAATTGGCGA
The DNA here is from genome assembly GCA_964426355.1 of uncultured Anaerolineaceae bacterium. GTDB lineage: Bacteria > Chloroflexota > Anaerolineae > Anaerolineales > Anaerolineaceae > JAJFTV01. The sequence continues at coordinate 33,756 of CAYRRA010000014.1, read as the reverse complement.
CACAATGGAATTGCCCGCGCAACTCTTCCCCTGAAAGCGGACCATGCACAGCATAAAAGCGGCATCCACCACCGCATTTCAAGGCGCATTGCTGCGTGCATGCCTGCCAGCGCTGTTTGTATTGCTTTACGCGCTGATCGTCCAGTTTGGCGTTGGCAAACAAACCGCCAGTGCGCACTTCGTGAATGATGGCTTTTGAGCGCCGGGTGAAAATTTCAGGCTGTGCAATACGGACCGCGCCGCTTCCGCGCACGGCGATGGCTTTCAGGTTCTTTGAGCCCATCACCGAACCGAACCCCCCTTGTCCAGCAGCCGATTCCGTCTCGGTGGTGATGATGGCGATACGGCTCAGGTTCTCACCAGCTTGCCCAATTGTGAGAACGCGCACATCATCGCCCAATTCTGCAAACAGCCGCGCCTGGGTTTCCATTGAGCCTTTTCCCCAAAGATGAGATGCATCCAGGAGAGACACTTTCTCATCCTCGATCCAGAGCGTAACGGGCGCATCGGCTTTCCCTTCTATCACCAGACCATCATAACCCGCATATTTCAAAGACGGTCCCCAGTGTCCGCCAAAATTCGAGCGGCTGAACCACTCAACGGGAAAACCTTGTGGGCTGAGAGCGCTGATGGAGGTTCTTCCAGAAAAAGGCGCCGTGGTGCCGGCTAGCGGACCTGTCATGATGATGAGAAGGTTTTCAGGGTCAAATGCTCCTGTCCCGCGCGGGATCGATTCCCAGCCGATTCGAGCGGCGATACCGCGCCCGCCCAGGTAGGAGGGACCATAGTCCAGAGTGTTTCTCGTTTCAATCCGGCGTTCGCTCAAATTCACCCAGAGGATTTTTCCCACCCAACCATAACAAGTCTCTTTATTCATGTTCCTTCTCCGTCAATTGGGTGTTTTCTGGCTTCCCGCTTTCAATCTTCCCGCTTTCAATCTTCTCGCTTTCAATCTTTCTGATTGAAAGCGCACCGGTAGGGCAGGCTTGTACGCACTCCGGTTCTCCCAAACACAAATCGCATTTAATCACTTGTTCGGTAATTGGGCTCCAAAAAATAGCGTTGAATGGGCAGGCACCCATGCACAGTTTACATCCTGTACAGAGCGTTGGATCGATTCGAACAGTATCTTGCTCGTCCCGGTAGATGGCTCCAACAGGGCAAGCCACCAGGCAGGGGTGTTTGGCACACTGCCGGCAAATATCGATCTTGTGCTGAATTTCAAAGGGTCGCAATGTTACCTTTAGACGACCTGCACTCAAGCTCACGAACTGTTCGTGCGCCATTGAACAGGTTGTAACACAGGAAAGACAACCACTGCACACGGATGAGTCTACTTTTATTCGAATTACTGTCATTCCCAAGCCTCTCTCAAATGATTATTTGAATTCACAACACTCTTCCCAAACTTTGATTGATGCCAACGTCCCTTTTGTGATCCCATCGATACGCATCTCAAGCGGTCTGCTCATGGGTCCCTCTGTTCCAAATCCCACACCAAATTGTTCCGCATAAGTCGACAAATTATGTCCCTCTTCCCGTTTCAACGTATCAGCCCAAAAAAGTCCAGGAAGTCGTGGATCAGGCAACATCCAATCCGGGTTTCGGGCGGTTAACGGTGTTCGGTCGCTTGCCAGCCATTCAGCATATTCGATGACCGGGTATCCGCGTCGCTGGATGTATTCAAAAAAAGCTTTTGCCATCAAAAACGAGCGTTCACTATTATAGTCGGGTTTCGGGATCGGCAGCCAAAAACCGTTCCCATTGCCCTCATGCAAATCACAGGTTAAACCAGGTTGAACAGCCTGCATCAGGTTGTTAACGGCAGCGACCTCAGGGGGAGTATCCTCTTCCCCTAACATCCGGTTGAGATGCAGCCAGGCTCCATCCCGCCTGACAAAAGCATGCCAGCAGCGCTGCATGGAGAAAGCTCCTTCCACATCCGGTGAGGGGTCAATCAACATCACACTTTTACCTGCCAGTTTTTGCATCACATCAGGCTGCGATTGTACAAGACCACCCATCCAGTTGGTCATTTGCCAGTACGCATCCAAACCGGGTTGGTGCGGACACCACACAAAACCTGTTTCACCCAGACGGAAGACGTAAAGGTCTGCTTCTTGCCAGAGTAGATCAGCATGACCTTTTAAGAAATCCAGTACTTCTGCATGGTTTTCCACCTGCACCGGCTGCCCCAATGCTGTTTTTAAGCAATGTTGAACACCGGCAAAACCCATCGGGTCACGCAGCGGAAGAATATGCACTTCATGATCCGTTTCCAACTGATCCAGGAGATTGAGCGCTGCATGTACACCCGCTGTCTCGTTTGAATGTGCCCCGGCGGTGATAAATATAGCTGGTTGTTTTTTCCCTTCACGAATTGCAGCCAGCATCGGTGTCCCATCTTGAGCTACACCCCATTCCCGCAATGGTTTACCGCTGCGTACTAAAATATCGATCACATCGCTTGTCGTCAGTTCCGCTTTTCCAATCATAGCGCCTTTCACACTTCTGGGTCGATCATCCAGTTTTGAACGATTGTGGATACAATAAAAACTGTCTCAGCAACTCTGCGCCCCAATGACCGCTGCAAGGGAGCTTCAACCCCAATCACCACGGCATGGCGTCCAGCATAGCTGAGTAAATTCTCACCCTGACCCAACCTGTTCTGGTTGAGCCAGAAAACCTCAGGATGCATTTCATCTGGCTGCAAGAAACCCTCAATTTCAAGATCGCGATGTGAATCGGCTTTCATCTCAACCGCGCGATATACCGGTATCTGTTTCCCCTGCACCGCTTGATGAACAATATGGAAGATGCGCACTGTTGTTGAATCGTTTGCCTGCGATAATGGCGCGGTAAACCAGAAACCGGGTGTATCATCCTCCTGGAGATCAATTACCAGACCGGGTTGGATGGTTTCCAGTGTGCGCTGCAGCGCGGCAACTTCACCGGGCTGATCAAACTCACCAAAACCACGGTTGAGGTTCAGCCATTTGCCTTGCTGGTTGATCCGGGCGTGCCAGCAGCGTTTCATTAACCCATCGTGTTCAGTAAATGGGGCTGGGTTAACCAGCAGCACACGTTTCCCAAACAAACAGGAGAAAACTTCCGGGTGTTCCACTAATGCCGCAGATAGTCGAGCGTTGACCTGATTAAACCCTTCCAGACCTGCCGGTTGAGGCTGCCAGATAAAACCCATATCACCAAGTTGAAAGCAATGCAGCCGATCTTGCTGCCATATCAATCTACCGTGTGATGATAAATACGCCAAAATCCCTGCATGGTCTTCGAGGTTAGTCTCCTGTCCTGAAGCAAAGCTTAGGCAATGATTGACTCCTGAGAAACCAAATGGATCACGCAAGGACAAAATGTGAACCTCTTGCTGTGTTTTCAGTGATCCCAGGAGTTGAAGCGCGGCATGCACACCGCCCACCTCATGTGCATGCACACCGGCGGTAATCAGTACCGCCGGTTTCTGTGTTCCACCGCATTGCGCCGAAAGGATAGCACTGCCATCCAATGCGCTGCCCCATTGATGGACTGCACCAGGGTCATCCATCAGGGTTTGGATTACATCTTGGGTGGTCAAAGCTCTACCCGTGATCCTTTGTATCATACCGTTCACTGCCAGGTCTTAACGACAAGATCCAAGAAGTTACGATAGAAAATGCCGGTGATATCTGTCTGGGTATAACCACGTTTTTTCAGCAGTCCATCCAGCTTTTGCAGATCTGCAATGGTATTCAGATCGTGCGGACACTGACTATACCCATAACCACCATCCAGGTCTGTGCCGATACCCACGTGGGAACTATCCCCGGCAAGCTGGCAGATCACATCGATGTGATCCACCACCGTTTCCAGGCTCACCTTCTCATTGGTATTGACCACTGGAACCCAATCTGGTTCAAGCATCCATACATCCATGCAAACCCCAACAACACCGCCGCGTGTTACAACAGCCTTAATCTGCTCATCGCTCAACTGACGCTGTCCGGGAACCAATCTGCGCGCATTGCTATGGCTGGCAATTACAGTGCCTTGAAAATGATCTATCGCCTGCCAGAAAGCCTGATCTGAGAGGTGATTGGCATCAAAAATCATCCCCAACCGGTAGGCTTCATCCAGTAAAGCTTTTCCAGCATTGGTCAAAGGCAGATCGGTGCCGGTGCCGCCGGTGTACCGCCCCGGACCAAAATGCCCCAACATAATCACCCGCATACCTGCCGCGTACCACTCTGCCAGTTCCCCTGGATTCTGGATTGGGTCAGCACCTTCAATATTGATGATGAAACCCAGGGGTGGAGAATCTTTTCCTGCACCACCCGTGCGATCCCATTCTTCCCACTCGGTAATATGTGCCTTTAACTGCGGGAGCGTGGTTATGATACGCGCTATCCCTGCCTGCTCCAATGCCCGGTAATATGCCAGGTGACCATGTGCAATGCCATAAGACTGGTATACCGTCTCATAATCCACATAAGGGTTGCAATGACCCGAAACGCCCGCCAACAACGTGGGAAAACTCACCGCCACCCTTCCAACTCGCATTTCAGGAAAGGCAACGGTCCCCTCGCCAGCGCCCCGCCATTTGGGCGGCAAGCAGCCGGGAAATTGCTGTTCTTTTGCACGGGTTTTCTCCACCGTGTCCAATAAATTACGATTGGCATTCAAAGCGAGAAAAGCAAGGTCTAAATGTGCATCCCAGATCAACATCCTTAAATCTCCTCAGAAAAACCATGACTAAAAAGGAATACCAAACAGCTTGACTGCATTTTCGCCTATAATTTTCCGTTTCTGATCTTCAGAAATCCGGGAGTAGATGACTGCCCCAACCCGAAAATGGCAGTTGCCCCAGGGAAAATCGGTGCCGAAAATGATCTTCTCAATGTTATCGAGAGCTTCGACAAAGAATTCAACAGACCCGAAAATCTCTGGAACTGTCAAATCGACATAAATATTCTCAAATGAGTTAGCCATCTCCGCCATTGCTTCCATGTTTTTATCCTGCAGCATGTGCCCCACCAGCAGCGGTACCGTGGGGTATTTTCTGGCGATGTTGACAATAGTCTCCAGGCTGTCACCCCCAAAATAAGTGTGAAACAGCACCGGGGTGCCATGTTCAGCGGCAATATTCCACATCGGTTCGTAGCGAGGTCCGTTCAGGGGGTAATCGTCATGCAGCTCAGGGTGCAGCTTGATCCCCACGATACCGGGTTCCGCCAGGTAAGCCCTGATTTCCTCTTCCATTTCTTCGGCATAATAAGGATTGGCAACCACATATCCATACAATCGATTTGGATATTGACGCACTGCATCCAAAGTGATTTGATTCCCATATCGCTGGTTGGATCGTATGGCTGCGTTGGAAGATAAAACCGCTGCGCGCATGCCGATCCAGTCCATTACCTCCACAAGACCCGTTGCATCCGGGCGGTCAATCGAAAACCCGGCGTATTCCCCCAGGTGAGCATGCCCATCAACAATTAACAAATCACTAATGGCTTCGCCGTTCCGAAGCTGTTCCTGCCAACGGCATGGCTGCCACGAACGTTGACGTAAAGCTTTTTGGGATACCCGTTTCCAAATTGGCGTACCTTGATACTCCAGATTGTTGATATGGCTCATTGCATTACCTCCATCAGCAGACGTTCCAGGTTTCCGGCAGCAATGAGCTGTTTTTCTTCATCGCTCACATGCGAATGGGTAACTGTTGTCAGGCTTACACCGGGTGCAATACGAGGCATCCCTGACCCATACAACAGATTTTTAGCGCTCACACTCTGGCAAAACACCAGGATGCCGCGGAATAGATTGTATCGAGAGATATCCAGGTACAGGTTCGGGCATTCTTTGCACAATGCAAAAAAGGTCCGGCTTGCCAGTCCTGCCCAACCGGTCAGGATCAACGGAAGGCGCGAATAGCGTTTGCAAAGGTCGTAAAGCAGGTGCCAATCGGGGTCATCTCGCCGGAAAAACATAAAATCGATCAACGTGGGAATGCGGTAAGCAGCCAGTTCTTGCAGCAATACACCTCCGCACCAGGGTTCAAGTGAAAAACGATGCCCTGCAATTCCTGGTAGCAAACGTACTACACGAACGCCTTGATCGAGCATCTCACGAACCAGAAATTTTGGTTCTGGCATCTCATGGGTGAAATGAGGAAAAATCACCCAGCTCGGCAGTAACCGGGGGTGACCCCGTAATTCTTCCATAAGCATTTGATTACCTGTTGGCGCGTGGGTTTCGTGCGACTGGGCTTGATAAACAACTGCTTTTTCAACTTGCAGATAATCCAGAATGGCTTCCAGTTCTTCGGCGGTCTCGTACCCGCCGTAATTGGGGTGCTTCCACACCCCAATTGAGGTATTGATATCAAAGAATTTCAACATCACTCAATATCCTCCTTTTTTCCAGTCATTTTCCATGCGCAGCTTATTTCGCTGCCTCTACTTTATTTCAAACGGACAATGTTCCAGCAAACAACGTGCCTGTTCTTCTATTTCAGACTGCAAAATCAGGCACAAACCCGTTGGCGAAAGATGTTCTAACAGCACACTCAAGGTTTCAGATTCGTTGATCCCAAAGACAATCAACGGATGAGAAGACTCTTGAACCTTTTGCAAAACGGGCAAGACCTGACCCAAATCCGGTCCGGAAGGGTCCAATGTCACCTCAATTGCCCATTGATGCGGAAGGGCACACAGAGATTTGATGTTTTGAAGCGAAACCGAATGGCGATGAACAAAACCATACGGAAAAATGTTCGCCATCTGTTTATTTGCGGGCAGCAAATATTGTTCATACATCTTTCTGGAGATCAAACTGGTGGCATCCTCAGAGGAGTACACACACTGCCCTGGCGCATGAATCCATCTTGCTCCCGGAAAGTAACCTCCCTGCCATTCAGGAATGATCTCCATGACCATCTGCGACACCTTAATCCACGCCCTGGCGCACTCACCGATCAGGCGTTCTACCTCATCAGGATGATCAATCAGCTCAAGGCAAAAACGGCTTGTACCCAGCATCGCTGCGACCACATCGGTTGGACCGCGCAGAAAAGGACCGGCAACAGGATAGTGAGGGTAAAACTCATTGACCACATCGTACAGGTATTTCAAAGTTGCCTGTAACCAATCTTCATTCCATCCCACCTGGAATGATTGAATAGACTGGTCTTTCTCCAAAACAGCTTCCGCCCAGACAGTCTGGTTTTTCACCTGGACAGGAAAATCCAGAATCGCCTCTAACCACGGAAACCAATTTGGCGGTTCAACAGGACGGATAAAATCTTGTGGCAAACTCTCCAAAATCCGGCATCGTTCAAGATGCAAGTCGAAATACCGCTCTGCGCGCATGTCTCCGGGTTCGAGGAAATCATCCTCAGAAGCAATACGGTAAACATCTGCAACAATATACGGCTGAAAAAACAAACCGATCAACGGACGGTCTGTCTGTTCCAACCGCCAGAACTTCCAATGGCGTTCTAGAGAAAAGGTGGTGATAGACGGTTTCTCCTATGATTTGGTTTCAAAATAACCAGTCAACTACATCCAGATGGGTTCCAGCAGAGAAATGATGGTTATACCAATCCGGAGTGATCCTGATAAACAGTTGGTATCAATGCAAAAAGTGATTAAAACTCTTCGCAGTTGTAAATTTTCATTTCTTCCACTTTGCCAAATTGCTGCCACAGATCGAGCACCTTCTTGATCTCCTCAGAAGGCACAGCGGTGTCTTTCTTCCATTCCTCAATGCTGGTCACCTCCAAAAGCTCTATCACTTTGAAGGACGCATTTTGATCCACAACCTGTAATTTCCGAATGGATTTTGCGGATGGAATTTTCAACGTGGCAGGACCATCCACTTCATCCAAGAATTTTTTGAACTCTTCCATCGAAACCCCGTCTACCGGGCTGTAAGTAAAAATGATCGTCGCCATTTCATACTCCTGTAATAGATTGGATGAACTAACCTTTTATCGCGCCTTCTGTCATGCCACGCGTGATTTGGTCGTGCAATAAAGCAAACACAATCAAAATCGGTATTGAAGAAATCACCATACCGGCAAACAAATCTGTCCACTGAGAGGTGTACTCTGCCCTCTGAGCCATATAAAACAGACCCAGAGGCATAGTTGCATTTTCTTTCCTGAGAAAAAGCAGCGCTAGGAAAAATTCGTTCCACAGGCTCATGAAATTGATCAAAAAAGCGGAAACCAGTCCCGGCCAGGAGAGCGGGAGCATGATCGTCCAAAAGGTGCGAAACGGTGATGAGCCATCCACCGCCGCGGCATCTTCCAGTTCGGACGGCAGCGATTCAAAGAAACCGCGCAGGATAAAGGTGTTAAATGGTACACCTGAGGCAATATATAACAATACGAGCGGCACCATCCCGTTGGATAAACCCACTGTGCTCATCATGAAGTATAACGGAATGAATGTGAGAAAGAGCGGGATCATATAGCCAACGATAAAGTAATTACGGAAAAATTCATTTAACTTAAACGGTACGCGTGCAAGCACATAAGCCGTAAGAGCTGAGAGCAGCACCGATACTGTCGCACCAACTGTGGAGGCGACTACGCTGTTCTTAAAATAGGTACCGATATTCGCCTTGTTCCATGCGGTGATGTAATTACTGAACTGAAGTTTCTCTGGAAATGACCAGGGGCTTTTCATGAGAAACTCGGTGGTTGTTTTCAGAGAGATCATCACCACCCAGATAAATGCCAGGATCGTACTGAGTGCAAACAGTGAAAGCACAAAGTACATCAAAAATTTCGACCAGGAAGATCTTCTGTAGATAAACTCATCAGCGGCTTGGGTATGGTCAGGTTTCTTGTTTCGCATCTTTTCTGGTCCCTTTTTCTAAAACTCGATCGTATCGCGTTTGGTGACGCGGTTCATCACCAACGTAATCACCAGGATACTCAACATCAACAACGTCGCCATGGCAGTCGCCAACCCCCACTGGGTGCTTTCAAATGCGCGCTTATAGATGATTGTGGCAAAAACCTCTGTGGAACCACCCACCCCTCCATGCGGCGTCATCACCAAAACTTGCGCAAATACTTGCAAAGAAAGGATGACCCAAAGGATAAACAATAGACGCAAGATGCCCCACAATAGCGGCATGGTCACTTTCCAAAAGACTTGCCATTCATTGGCACCGTCCATTTTTGCCGCTTCCAGGATCTCGCCGGGAATCCGTTCCAGACCTGCTGAGATCAGCAGGATCCACATTCCCATCTGCTGCCAGGCAGTGGCAACCACAATCGCAATCAATGCTGTTCGCTTATCGCCCAACCAGGAGATAGCGAGAAAATCAAGCCCAATCAGTTTAAGAAAATTATTGATCGGTCCGAACACTGGGTTGTACAACAGCTTCCATAGCAAAGCAACCACCACCACAGAGAGCACCAGCGGAGCGATAATGATATAGCGATAAACCCGTTTTAGCTTAATTTTTTGCGTCAGCGCCCAACTGATATACAAAGCAGGGATAAAAATGATCAGCGCGCCGCTGACAGAGAAGATCCCTGTGTTCTTTATTGCGTTAATAATTTGCGGGTCTTTAAAAATTAACAGATAATTCCTTAAACCGTAAAATGGACGGTCTAACGAGTGCCCTTGCCAGTTTGTGAACGAATATGAAACGGTCAGGATCAATGGCAGAAGAATGAAGATCGTGTATACGATAAAAGTTGGCAAAATGAAGGGGAATATCAATTTCTGGCGTGATTTCAAATACATTACACATCTCCTGGTTTACTGCACTGGTAATGGGCTGCCGAAAAAAAGAGAACTGGAGGGGGTGAAAATCATTCCACCCCGCTCCTGAACGTATTTGCTTTACTCCGCTGCCCGTTGAGCCCGGATGGATTGAACATTGCCGTCGATTTTTGCAATCGCCGCTTCAGGCGACAGGTCGCCTAACCACATTTCAACGATCGGATCGTACCAGCCCGAAGCCAGACCAAATTTAGCCGAGTTGACGCCGTAGTTGTAGAGAATGAATTCAGCTGTTTTTGCACCCTCCAGCAGTTCTGCTGCGCCATAAATATCACTGGGAGGCGGTACATTCACATTCGGTGAAAAAGCTCCCAAGTCTCTGACGCGCTTCTTCGCGGTTTCATCGCTGGAGAAACGCCTGAGGAATTCAACTGCCAGTTCGGGGACGTCGGTTTTCATCGGGATGTTCCAGCTCAACGCACGCCCAAACACCGCATCCTGATTTCCTGCACCGCCCTCAACGCTCACAAACGGAGCAATCGCCAATTCAAATCCTTCAGGAATGGAATCTTTCATCTCGGTCATCAGCCAACTACCCATCAGGATCATCGCAGCGCGCCCCTGGAAGAAGTAAACCTGGACGGTTGTGAAATCGGTACCTTCCCAACCCTCGATCAGATAACCATTCTCAACCAGTTTATTCATCTCCTGGGCTGCGGTGAGGAAACATGACTCATCTGATGCTTTCATGCCGGTATCGCCATACAGGTATTCCATGACCTTCTCGGTTCCGCAATAGCGTTGCACCAACGAGTCAAACCACATACCGACATAGAAATTCACCTGCCCGGTTACGGCAATGGGCGCAACCTGACCACCGCTCTTCTCGATGATGGCATCGCTGACCTCAAATAATTCTGCCCAGGTGGTGGGTGCTTTTAATCCCCACTCATCAAACAGGGTTTTATTGTAGTGCAATGCCCAAATAAAGACCTGTTCGGGAACACCATAAAACTTGCCTTGATACTGCATGGATGGGTAGAACAGCGGGTAAAAATCTTCTTTCCATTTGCTGCCATCTGCCCGCTCCTCTTCCAGGTATTGGGTGATATCCATGATGAAGTCATTTTCCACCCAGGAATAGGTGTTTGGATCCATACCCTCGAAGATGAAGTCGATATCGAGCGGGTCACCTGCCATCATGCGCGTTTCAATTTGTGGTCGGGCAGCTGTGTTATTGAAGGTATAGGTAACCTTCGTCCCAGGATAATCCGCCTCAAGTGAATCTCCAATCGATTTCACCAGCTCATACGATGCTGAACCCTCTTCCCAGAGTACGCCTACCTCCAGGTTGCCAGGTTTAATCGCTGGTTCTTCTACCGCTACCTCTTCAACAACAGCCTCAGGCTCTTGTGCAGGTGGTTCTTGTGGTGTGCAGGCAGACATGACTCCGATGACCATGACAATCAGCATGACCAAGCTCAAGCGTCCAAGATTTTTAGACATTTTTGTTCTCCTTTTCATTTACCAAAACAATGGAACTATACATCTTGTCAATTTGTGCTACAAAAATTTCCCCAAGCCTATTCCTCCTTTCTGTTATTTCCATCTCCTTACTTTATTTTGCGTTTTAACCTGGCAAAAACCTCCAAAACTTGTTGGATATCCGCCCGGCTAACGTCACAATGCGTAGCCAATCGCATTAGCGGTTCGCCCTCGAAGACCAGGATGCCATTCTCTTTCAGGTATTGCGCCAATTCACCTCCACTACATTGAAAGGCATTCAGTTGAATAAAGAACAGGTTTGTCTCAACCACCGCCGGGTCACAGCTTCCGGGGAATAACTCTGCCAGTCCGTTGGCAAGTATTTTCGCATTCTCATGGTCTTCCCACAAACGGCTGACGCCTGATGTGAGCGCCACAATTCCTGCAGCAGCCATCACCCCAGCCTGGCGCATCCCCCCGCCAAGCATCTGGCGAAAAGCAATCGCTTTTTCGATATGCTCTCTCGTTCCACAAAGCAGCCCCCCAAATGGCGCGCCAAGACCTTTTGACAAACAAAAGGCGAGCGTATCTACATGACGTGTAAATTCAACTGCGGGTTGATGACTGGCAACGACTGCATTGAAGAAACGCGCCCCATCCATGTGAACTGGCAAAGAGTACTTTTTGGCTACTGCGGAAATCTTTGACAGATGTACAGGCGGTATCACCAATCCTCCACCAGTGTTGCTGGTGTTCTCCACACAGATCAAACCCGTTCGAGCCGCTTCTCGCGCTGCAGGGCGAATTGCATTCTCAATCTCCTTCGGGTCGAGGAAACCGTGATGAAAAGGAACAGAATGCGTCACACAATTAGCAATCCGTGCGATACCGCCAACCTCCCACAGGTATTGATGCGACAGGTCACCCAGGATGACTTCCTGCCCAGGAACCGTGTTGCACAATACGCCGATAAGGTTCCCCATCGTGCCGGAAACCATGAACAGTGCCGCTTCCTTTCCAGTGAGTTCAGCCGCCAGTTCCTGAAGGCGCTGCACGGTCGGGTCACCATCATACGTATCATCGGCTACCTCTGCCTCATACATCACGCGTAACATTTCCTCGCTCGGTCGGGTCACGGTATCGCTGCGTAAATCAATCCATTTCTCTGCCATGCTCTATTCCTTTTACTTTCGCCGTTGAATAAATATCCTCTTTACACATTTTTCCCACGCGCCTGGATGTTCCAGGTGGCAATGACATCATTCTTCTTCACCACCCATAGCTGGTCGAAATAATTCACCGTATCCGAAACATAATTGGGATAGATCTCAATCTTTTCACCAATCTTGGGCATTTTTGTCCCTTCAGGGATGTTGCGTACCACGCCGTGCTCTTCGCTGGGTGAACTAATATGCAAATGTGGATACTGAACCAGCGTGCCGTATCCCGGAGAGGTGACCCCTGGCATGTGCGTGAGCGTCTTTGAGCCCGCATCGGTAACGAACCGGTCAGGTTTTGGCATATCCGGGATCGAAACCACGGTTGCCAGCACGGTCAACGACATCGATTCTCGGCTGTGAGCGCCCAGGTCAGCATAACGAACATCACCAAAAACATAACAGCCCGGTCGGTATTCCGTTATCGCAGGGTCGATATCCTCCAAAAAACGAGAACCCGGTGTGGAGCCTCCGCCAATCACCTCAGTGACAATCCCTTCTTTCAACAGATACTCGGCTGCTTTTGCAGCGATTTTTGAGCCTTTCACCTCTGCCGCGCGTTGTTCCTCCTCGTCCACAACCGCGCCTATGCCGCCCGCCATGTACATCAAACCCTTATAACGCAAAGCTGGGCAATCCTGGAGGATGTGCCTGACGAAATGCAGCAAAGGTTCTCCTGGCAGCACGCCGGTGCGGAAATATCCAGCTTCTACCTCAACAATTACATCTAATTTCTGCTCCCTCTGCATGGCAGCCTGGTTCAATGCCCGGCAGGCATCGTATGAATCCACAGATGTGGAGATCCGCGGCACCCAACGCGCAAGATTAAGCAAACGTTCCACCTTATCTTCACCCACAACAGGATACGCCACAAAAATATCCTCAATACCGCTGGCTGCCATCACTTCGGCTTCACCCAACTTGGCGCAGGCAATCCCAATCGCGCCTGCATCGATCTGCATGTGAGCGATGATAGGGGTCTTGTGCGTTTTGATATGCGGGCGCAAATACTTCCCCGCCTTATTAGCGCGGTTCGCCATCTCTTCAATGTTTCTGGTGAGCTTGTCATAATCGATAATCAATGCAGGGGTGGGGATTTCATTCTTCTTCATTCGCAATCAACTCCAATCCATTTCCCAGGTTTTCAGTCATCCTCGCCCTGGAGTTTTTGCAAGTATTCTTCAAACCGTTGTCGGTTCTCAGAAGATGCCCAATCGCCATAGGAATAATCAATGTTGAATTTTTCATAGTCAGAATGATATTGAACCCATTTTTGTGCAGCGACAACATCACCCTGGACAACTGCCTTGCATAATTTCTCGTGAATGAAATGATTCGCCATAAACACCCGCTGGGTGATTTCATTGCTGGCAAAAAGTAGATTGCGGTCGCGCAGTGAAACAGGAACGCTTTCCAACAATGTCTTCAGCAGATGTACCAAGAAAGGGTTCCCGCTGGCTTCCGCCAGTGACAGGTGAAACTGATCGTGAATTTGCCAGTTCATGTACGTTGGATGATCCTGTATTGCTTTCATCTCAAATTCCGCCAATCTACTCCAGGCATTACTCACGAGCGTTTTGTTCTCTGGGTTGATATTTTCGGCTGCAAAACGGGCAATACCCGTTTCAAGAATGAGCCGGGCTTCACGCAGTGAATGCCGCATTTCCTTCTGGAGTGCCTCGTTTAACTCCTCCAGGTCAGAACCATACAGGTCGAAACTGGCTCTTCTTTGTTTGATGAAAGTTCCCTCGCCAGAGCGTGTCTCAACCAGCCCCATCGCAGCTAATCCCTGCAAAGCCTCACGGACCGATGAACGGCTCACGTTGAGCATATCGATCAACTGCCTTTCCGAGGGGAGCTTAGTGCCTTCCTTTAACTCACCATCACGTATTTTCGAGACGATCTGCTCAATAATCGCTTCTACAACGGTTACTTTTTGAGGGGGTATCAACTTGAAAGGATTGTCCATAATTACGGTGAACTCCACTAATCTGAAGGATTTTGCTCACCCGTCAACCGGGCGCAACAGACAATTGTATCTCGTGTGCCGCACCCCACCATCAAAAAACATGTAATTCAGCGACCTTTAAAGAAATCTGTATCTTCTGATATAGATAGACATACCGTAGAAACATGCCCTACGACCATCCATCATTCGCCCGGTATAATTATTTGTAGAGTTAATAAAGAATTTTGAGCTTACAAGTATGCTTATCTGCTGGTCTGACCAGCAACATTTTTATTATAGCCTATTTCTCAACTGAGTCAATAGGCTATCTTCTCAGAAACTGTCAAAACGCGTGCTCTATGTCAACTTACCGCGTCCCTGGATCTCCCAGACCACTTCCACTTTGCCAGCACGCACACCGTACAGGTGATTGTGCAAAAAGACCGACCAATCGCCATATCCGATCATAAAATTGACCCGATCACCCACTTTCAGATCGAGGTTGGGATCGGTGATGTTCAAAACGCCATGCTCTGCGGAGAGTCCCGACAGCTCCACACCCTGAAGATTGCTGGGCTTGGGCATGAAAACCTCGCAGTTCATCGACTTTCGCCCGGCGTCCACAACTGCTCTGTCGGGCACGGCATGGCTTGAGACCGTTGTCATCAAGAACAAAGCGGGGTCGGTCCCTGCGCCCCAGGTCTGGTAGGTGATGTCACCCAGAATGGCACCGCCAGCCTGAATTTCGGTCACACCGGGGATGCTCGCCGAAATTTTATAGCTCCCACTGCCACCGCAGCTCACAATTTGCACAGCAATACCGGCTTTCCGCACCATTTCCGCAGAATCCACCAGCGCACGGATGGCTTTTTCACCCACAGCCTTCTTCTCATCCGCATCGCTGATCCCAACCACATGACCTTCCCAGCCCATCAAACCGTAAAACTCAATCCCCGGCAGGGAAACGATTTGTTTTACAAAATCCACTGTCGGCTGTCCGGGCGTCAAACCGGCACGCTCCATGCCGATGTTCAATTCCACCAGTACGCGGATTTTCCGCCCAGCCGCTGCAGCCGCTGCAGAAATCTCGCGCACATTGCTCAGGTCATCCACCGCAACCATCACATCGGCATGCGCGCGCAGCGCCACAAGCCGCTGAATTTTCTTCTCACCCACCACCTCATTTGCGACCAGGATATCCCGGATACCAGCAAATGCCATTATCTCGGCTTCGCTCAACTTGGCGCAGGTAACACCAATCGCCCCGGCTGCGATCAGCTTATGGGCAATCGCCGGGATCTTGATCCCCTTGGTATGCGGTCGCCATTGAACGCCAAACGCGTCCATTTGTTCCTTCACATACCGGATATTGGCTTCCATCTTGTCCAGATCCACCCATAGCGCGGGTGTGTCAATTTGATAAATACTTTCATTAATGGTCATTAATATTCGCTCCGCAGTGCATTTGAAGATGGCATGATTATATACCCATATAATCCTATCTGTAACCTCTCAAACACCTTATAAAGTTTTCTCGGAAATCGCCTAACCAACTTACAACTCCCCCACCTCCATACTCCTAAACATGCGGTTGCCGTGAATGGTCAATTGCAGCGCCTGTGCGCCATCGAAGCAGTCAAAGACCACCCTTTCGGGACCCAACTCATCAAGCCCCTCTCGGAAGCAGCCATGCTCCAGTTCCACCAACGGTACCTCGTCCCCATCAGGATAGATCAAAAGCAGGCACCCCATGCGCAGGAGGATGCGCACGCTGGGGAACCAGGGGCTGTGCGAGCGGTAATGCCCGCACAGCCCCTGCCAGTATGCCGGCGCTGGGGCTGGTTCTTCAACAACCTCGCTGTCTCTCCAGAACAACTGCGCACCGCAGGCAAACCTACAAACCTGCCCCGCCCTTCTTTGGAAGTGAAGCAAATATAAACTCAGACGTGGGTGAGCACAGTAAAACGCATCTTCACCGCGCGGCTCCAGCCCATAAACCTGCCCGCCCTGTCCCAGCACCAGGCTTCCGCTTTCCACGCGGATTTCAACCTCGCCCAATCTGGCATCTCGGTACAAGCCTTCATATTCTACTTGCTGTTCACCCTCCTTCCCCCACCGGCTCGCCAGGGAGTCTTCCAGGGGGGTATCCTCACCCGTAAGAATGTAGCGTTGCAGCCACTCGCCCAGTGCGATCGTATTGGCAGGGTAATTGACCAACAGAATCACCCCCAAACCGGCAGTACGATCAGCCAGCAGGTAAGAAGAATACCCCACCATGCCGCCGGAATGCGCCAGAACACCCTCGTGATACTGCCGGGGAATCATCAAACCGCGTCCGTACCAGGTGGCGTGGATATTCGTGGAGATGATCGGTTCAGCCAGCAGCCTGAAACCGCTCTCACCGAGAACGCGCATCGAACCCGCACTGCCTTCGTTTAACAACATGCGGATGTATTTGAGCATATCCCCCGCGGTGGACGCAATGCTCCCCTCGCCGGTGAACGATTCGATCCAGGGCGCTTCAACCAGCGGTCGATTCATCGGTCTGGGTCGGTCGTCATACAGGTCGGTGTATCCCGGGGTCATTGCCCGCCGCAGTGAATGAGTGATTTGTGGATACGATTCCGTCATCTGCAACGGTTCAAAAATCTGCTCACGGATGATTTGTGCATAGGGTTTCTGGTACAGGTGTTCTGCCAGCAAACCTAAAGCACGGTAACCCATATTGCTGTAATGATAATGCACACCCGGGGGGCTGTCCGGCTGGGTATGGCGCAGCTCGTACACCTCATAACGCCCTTCGGTGCGTAAATCCGTTCCGCTGGTGATTCCGGCACTGTGGCTGAGAAGATGATCGGTTGTAATCGGCTTCTCAGCAACCGGCACCTTAAAAATTGGCAAGTACTCACAAACCGGTTTTGATAAGTCCAGCAACCCTTTTTCAACAAGCTGCAACAGAGTGATTGCCGTAAAGGATTTGCTGATGGAGCCAATTTCAAAGAGGCTTCCTGTTGTCATAGGTCGTCGTGTGTTAATCTCTGAATAGCCACTGCTCAAAATCGAGATCGTCTTTTTCCGATCCGTGACCCCCACAACAACGCCCGGTATCCCATGTTGAACGGTGAGGAAATCCATTGCTTTTTGTAATTTTTCCAACCTGTTGATCGCCATAAAAAAAACTCCTCCCATGAAAATTGGGAAAATACTACATTTGCCTCAAATTGCGTATGAAATTCACTTGCCAATAGTCGTTTCTTAAAGTATGATATATCATATATTATGTGATAAAGATTCTAACATGGAAACAAAAATAAGCCCAATCTCAGCACCCGTATCTCTTGAGAAATTCGCTTACGAAAGCATTAAAAGCGCAATTATCTCGTTCCAACTGGTCCCAGGGCAAAGCCTGGTAGAAAGCGATCTGGCATCAAAACTCGGCGTAAGCAAAACCCCCGTGCGCGATGCACTCCTGCGCCTTGAGCGGGAAGGGTTTGTCAAAAAAATCGCTTATACGGGCACGTACGTCTCTGAGATCAACCACAAAGGCATTGCGGATATCTTTATGATCCGGGCTCACCTGGAAAGCCTGGCAGCCCGTCTTGCCTGCAATAAGCTATCAGAAGAAGATATCTTCAAAGCACAGAATTATATCAACCTGATGGATGAAGCGATTCGGAAAGGAGAAATCAAGGAAGCTTCCGCACAAAATAAGAACTTCCACGATCTCATCATAGCACGGACTGAGAGCGAATGGCTTAGCCAAATTCTGTCCAACCTCGATGACCATCTGAAGAGATACCGTATTTTATCTAATTATCAAAGCGGAAGGCTTGAAAAATCGATCCAGGAGCATCAGCAAGTTCTTGATGCAATTGTTAAAAACGATCCTGAGACCGCTGAAAAACTCATGAAGCATCACCTCATCAGCGTGCTGGAGGACCTGGAATCACAGGATGATTTCAACAACCTGGTCCAAAAAGCCAGCCAGCAATATCAGATATGATCCATTACATTTTTTAAGGAGCCTCAAAACATGTCAAAGAAATTCGAATATCGTTTCCAACTGTACAAACATCTCCAGGCAAATGCAGCCAATATTTACTCAGAACTGCGAAAAGCCGGCGAGGAAATGGGGATTACCCAGGAGATGAAAAACAACATCGGCGCAACCGGTGCCATCTCCGGATGCCATGGTCTGCTCTCACGTGCAGTCTCTGAAGCTATGCACGGCTATGCCCGCAAAGTTGTTCATAGCTCAGTGCTGGATGAAGAACTGCGCGAGGTCGTCAAATCATACTACGGAGATGAATATGATGCCGCCCTGACCAACACCTGCGAAGGTGCACTGGTCATTTGCTATGATGTCCTCTACGCTCCCCCGATGGCTGGGCGCGGTGAAAATTATCGCGGTCGCTATCTTGCCCCCTATGAACGACACATGCATCACCAGGGCGCTTATGGACGCCCGTTCCCGCCCAAATACAAAGAAGTCAACGCTGAACGCGGTGAAGCCGCCGGCGAGCTGGGCGTAACCGGTAAACGCCAGACCAATTTGGAAACCGTTTATCTCCGCCTTGAAGGCGCAGACTACAGCTTGCATGGCATCAAACACAATCCCATCATCAACCTGTTGCATGTTGATGCGAAGAAATCGCTCAAACGTTTTGAAGAAATCTCCGAACGACACGCCGACCTGCTGGTGGGTTATGCCAGCCTGGCTTATGATAGCCCCGGTTACGGCTACGGCGAGAAAAACGCCAACGGCGCCCCTGAACTCCAGGTAGGTCTCGGCAAACTGGCAGAAAAATACGACGTGCCCTACGTGGTAGACAATGCCTGGGGCGTTCCCTTCCTGGGCTGCGACATCCGTAAAATCAATGCCGATGCGGTCACCTACAGTATGGATAAAGCCTCTGGCGCTCCGACTTGCGGTATGATTATTGGTAAAGCCGAATCCATGGTTCCGATCCGCCGCGCAATGGGTATCCACGGCGCTCGCTATGGTACCCTCTCCTCACACGGTAAAGCCGCTCATGTCGGTTTCGACCCCGGTAAAGAAGCGCTGGTCGGCGCCATCACCGCCCTCAAAATCCTGCGCGACCACCCAGAAATCACCAGCACCGCCCTCACCAGGCTCTATGAAATTACGATGGAAGAGTTCGAGAATATGCCAGCCAAACTGAAAAAAGGTTGGAATTTCTACAAATCAGTCAACAGCAACGCCGTAGAATTGAACTATCAGGACACCTGGACCGAAAATGAGTTTGGTATTCCGATCTTCTCGATCGAAGACATGTACGCCGGCAGCAACATTCTGCAAAACGGTATGGCACAGATGGGTATCGTCCCGACCATCGCATACGATTCCAACATCTTCATCTCCAACGGTATTGGAAACATTGATGAAGAAGGTAGGTTGATGGAAAAAGAGACCCGCCTGATCGTCAAAGGTGTATTGAAGACCGTTGAAATCATCTCTAAGTATGCCGGTCTGCTGGACTAAGCTAATCAAACCAATCGATTAAGTTTTTCAAAACAGGTAATGAGCAGCGTTCACCCCGGTGACTAGCTGCTCATTACTTGATATCTTATCAATATTCTCACAGGTGATATATGATGGAAGGTAAAGCAATCGACAAAGTATGCGACACAATCGATATCGAAACATTTCTAATCTGCCAGACAGAGGACGAAGCGAAGGAAATCGCCTATCAACTGGCAAGTGAACTCAACCTCGGAAAATGCGATATCGTATTTCTGGAGCATAAAGGGTTGGGAGCGCGTGTTCGGTTGCGCAGCTATATCCACCACCCAGGGGATCATTACAAATGGCTTGACAAGGGAGAGTAAAGCATGAAAACCATCATCCTCGCACCCCTCGATCCTGTACATGATAACGCGGTCAAGTTAATCAAACGCAAACTGACCGAACTGGGTTACGATGCCATTGCCATGCGTCCAGGTACCACTGTTGAGGAGGTCATTCAACTGGCGCAAGAAATCCACCCGGCAGCCGTTCTGGTCAGCCGGACATTGGGGTATAAAGTAGCCGAAACATTGGGCAGGCTGGTTGACCTGGCTGAAGCTGCCGGAGTACGTGAATATGCCCGCTTTGGCGTAGGCGGCATGGCAATCACCCGTGAAACAGGAGCTGAATTAGGCTTCGACGCCACCTTTATAGGTGAACTGGATATGAAAAAGGTCATTAACTTCATCGAAGGTCGTCAGACAGACGTGTATGGTGAAGATGATTCCTCTTATAGGAAAAAGGAAAAACCAGACATCGTTGCTGGTTTCACCTATGAGTTCCGCGATAAAACCATCGAAAAGCTGTTGGATCAAATCACCGATCAGATTTTGGACTGGGCAAAAGACAAAAACAGTACCGGTATTGAACGCGCCAAAATCCGCGCCGATATCATCGCCAGTGATGCAGCTGGTTCAACCCGACAAAATCTGATGGAAAGATACATCGAGTTGTGCGATCCTGAAATACAAGCCTTTTACCTTAACAAACAGCTTCCTGCTGGCGTGCGCTGGCTCAGCCAGGAAGAACGCGAAAATTTACCCAACCTCTACCAGCAAAAAATCGACCTGGCAAACACCCTGCGCCACGAAGGGCAAAAGACGCTCTTCTTTGCCCAATACGGAACGGGTTGTCCGGTGATGGATGTGGTGCATATCCGCATCGCTGAAGCCTGGGGCATCGACGGCGTTTTGCATTTCGACCCCTCCTGGGGTGCACAAAAAGAAGGTTTGTTGGAAGGCTACCTCTCCCACGAGCACGACGGCACCATTTTAACACTGGAAAATCTCAAATTCATCAAGCATTTCATGGAACCTTCCACCATCTGGAATGTGCGCGGTCACCGCGGCTTAAACACCCCGGAAACGCAAATACTGGCTTACACCGCGGGTGCGGATGTGCTTAAAATCAACATCCCCTACGGCAGCACCGGCGGCGGCACCGACCCGGCTCGCCTGACCGTGGACGGTCTCTACTCGCTGAAACTCGCCGGTCAGTTCGGTCTGCCGTTTGATATCCCGGGCAACGACGAATTGAGCGGCGTACCGCCTCACAAAACATTTGCCGGTTTGCTGATTATGATGGCGCTCGGTTTGAAATTGGGCGCAAAACCCATTCCAAAACCATTGATGTGCCTGTCTCCATACATGACCATTCATGGTCGGATGGAAGATAACATGATCGACATGAACCTTGCCAAATTATCCGTCTGGCAGGACATCGTCGATACACCGGTCTGGCCCGGCGAACCGATTGGGTTTATGACGCACACCCCCGAACGCGTTCAGTCTTCCATGAGCACTGCCCTTCATGCAGCGCTGGCTTGCAGCGTGGGGGTAACCGCAGCCACGATCGCATCATCGGACGAAGCCTATTCAAAAGGACCTATCTCCTCACAAGCGCGCGTTGACACCCTGCGCGCGGTCAAGGATGCTTTGCGTTTTGTCGGCAATGCAGCCTTTCAACCAACGCCAAAAGCAGAAATCATCAAAGAGGAAATCCATCAAAAAATCATTGAGGTGCTTCAAACCATCAGTAAACGTGGCGACTTTGTTGCCTCGATTTATGAAGGTCACCTCGGAAATGAAGAAGATGGATTGTTCCCCGGACGCACAGGCAAAGACACGGTAGTTCGCCAGTAAAAGAGAACCAGGTTTAACCATGAGATCCATCGGATTTGCGGGCACCGCCAAAAACACGGGTAAAACAACCACAGCAGCCAGGGTGATGGCTTTATTGCGAGAAAATGGCGCAAAAGTTGCGGTGACCAGCATTGGCTACGACGGCGAGAATGTCGACAATGTGACCGGTCTTCCAAAACCGTTATATTACCTCAAAGCGGGTGACATTATTGCGACCGCCTCGCAGTGCCTGAAAACGACCCCCTCCTCTGCTTACAAACTGCTGGAGGAAGCCCCAATCCAAACTGTGTTGGGTTCCATCCAGATCATTGAGATCCTCCAGAATAATACTTACACACTCGCCGGACCAAATCGTAGAACCGATCTGGAAATCATCCTGCAGAAACTGGCGGATCGCTATGTCGATTACACACTGGTCGATGGCGCGCTGAACCGCATCGTCCCAATGATCTGCACAGACGGCATCGTTCTCTCAACTGGTGCAGCCTATAATGATGAAATCCACGTCACTGCCTTGCATGCTGCGGGGATCACCCATCTGTTCCAATTCCAAAAGATGGAAGGCGCGCAGCAGTATAAAAACATACATCTTGAAACCCAAAACGGGTCGAAGATGTCGCTGCACACGTCTTCACTGATCACAGAGGATACCCTGGCAAAAATCAGACCCCACCTACGCCAGGGTATCCGTCAGATCACCATCCCGGGTGCATGTTATCCTGAACTGCTGAAAAGGCTGTTGGCAGAAAAGCCCTCTGAACATCATTTGGAGGAACTAATCCTGGGCAACCCCCTCTACCTGATTGCTTCCGGTGACCCGGTGGTTTGGAAAGAAACGTTCGACCAGCTCAGCACACAGGGCACAAAAATTGGCTACCTCGAAACACTGCCCCTCTTGTTCCTCACCGTCAACCCATTCTACCCGCGTTTCATCCAATCTTCTCACAGCTATGAAACCGCCTTCGTAGATGCCGAACGGATTCTATCCGCGATTCAATCCTCCGTTCCTGACATTCCAGTGATTAACGTCCAGGAAGTGGAAAATCACCAACTTTTATCTTTATTGAATTGAGGTTATTCATGAGCCCAGATCCCTATTTAGACCCCGCGATCAAACACCCACCCAATCCTTGTTTCAATAAATTGCCTGTTATTGGCAGCGTGAATACCATTCTGCATGCCACCAATGACCGGCGCGCGCTGGAAATCAGCTCGTATCCTTCCAGGGCGTTTCAGAAACATGAAATTCACGAACTGATCATTACACCCGAAATGGACGCCGGACCGAATAAAACAGTGAACAATGTCATCTATTTCTGCTTTTTCGAAATGGAAACATCCGGCGTGTTATGGGTTGGAGATACTGTAGAGGTAGATGGCGTAGAAATCGGCAAACTCGCCGGTTATGATTTTACGCACCTCCCCAACCACATGAACATCATCATCAAATCCGACCATTTCCTGAAAACCGGTAAGGAAGCGGGGGTACAGTTAGGTGCAAAAATCCGCTTCATTTTCAACCAGCCTGCTTCCTCATAACAGGTCTGGCAAGATTAGTTTTTTTTGATCGGTTGAAAATACAGAAAAACGATGCAAAATGCGCTGCACAAAAGATAAAACATATTTGAGTTATTGGGGAATGGAAGAAAGGTTATTGGTTCCTCTGCCCCAGAATACATACATCATTTCAGGAGAAAATGGGATATGAAAAATAAAATAAAAGTAGCGGTTCTGGGATGCGGGCATATCGGTACTTATGCAGTACACGGCGTCCAACTGGCAGAAGATATGCAGCTCGCAGGCATCATCGACCGCGGATGCGAGATTGAGAAAGACAAATCGATCTTCCCCGGTGTTGAAGTGGTGGAAAACGTCAGCCAGTTGTCCGAGAAACCCGATGTCGTACTGCTGGCATGCCCCACCCGGGTTGTTCAACAAGAAGCGCCAAAGCTATTGAAACTCGGCATCAACACAGTCGATTGTTTCGATATGCACGGTGTACCGTTCACAGAACTCAAAGCAGCATTGGATCCGGTAGCCAAGGAGAATCACGTGGTCTCCATCATGGGCAGCGGCGTAGACCCGGGTGCCAGTACGATGATTCGTGCCCTCTTTGAAATCTGGGCTCCGACCGGTCTCACCTATGTCAACTATGGTCCAGGCATGAGCATGGGGCATACGGTTGCGCTCAAAACCTTCCCCGGTGTGAAAGATGCACTCTCCATTACCCGACCCGGTCGACCGGGTGTTCACCAACGCGATGTCTATATTGAAACCGAACCCGGCGTTGATTTTGCACAATTGACCAGCCAAGTGATGAAAGACCCCTATTTTGCGCATGATGATGTCAACTTTTTCCAGGTTGACCGCGTTCAGCCACTGGTCGACATGGGGCATCGCATCCGCGTGGCGCGTAAAGGAGGTTCCAGTGGGATCGACAACCAGATTCTTGAATTCGATTCAATATTCCACAACCCTGCTTCCACCGCCCAGGTCATGGTTTCCTCTGCACGGGCTGCAATGTCTCTTAACCCCGGCGCACACATCATGCTGGAAATCCCCCTGATTTATTTCCTGCCCTATTCCGCCGAAGAAGCCATCCGTAAGCTCGTCTAGAAGACACAGTGTTGAGAATCAAAAGAGGCTGTCTAAAAAAGGCAGCCTCTTTTTTATCCAATTCCGCATACTCCGGGGTAAAACCCCTCTTGTTGACGCAAACGGCTGTTATGCAGTTGCAAAAAACACACTCCCCCCGGTTTATCAGACTCACTAACGTCCTCGTTTAATGAGACGGTATATGGCAATCACGATGACTTCGCCAAGCAATGCGACGAGAGTACTGGTCAGGTTGATGCCAGTTACCAGGTCAACGCCAATCAACATTCTGGATAACCAACCGCCAACAATACTCCCATCACGCCATCCTACAGTGCCAATAATGGGAAAACTTTCCGAGAAATACCTCCTGGGAAAACTATTCTTTTTCTACAAGTTTTTGTAAAGAATGCACAGCTTTCTTCACACGCAGCGCATCTTTGGGGTTACCGCCTGCAACGAAATTTCCCAGGATACCGCCATTCACCCCCCTGGCAACTGAAATCCAGTGTATCATACAGAAAGAAAATCATTACAAAGAAAATTCACAACAGTTCTACAAAAACTTACTCAACCTCAAAAGGATCAAACATGCAAACACTCATCCTTAACCAGCAAGAAGTCTCAAAACTGCTGCCCATGTTAGAATGCATCGAGGTTATGGAGCAAACTCTCAAGGCGCTCACTCTCGAGCAGGCTATTCTACCGCTGCGTTCCATTGTCGGTCTGCCTGAAGGGAACATGTTCGCCTTGATGCCTTCCTTCCTGGGTAACATCCAATCTGTAGGTTCCAAGGTCATCAGCGTCTTTCCAGGCAACCACGGCACGCAGTACGATGCACACCAGGGCGTGGTGCTGCTGTTCGAGACCAAACATGGCTGCCTGCAAGCCATCGTAGATGCCACCTCGATCACCGCCATCCGCACGCCGGCGGTTTCAGGGGTGGCTACCCGGTTGCTGGCTCGCCCAGACGCTGAAGATTTAGCCATCCTGGGAGCGGGTACGCAGGCACGCGGTCATTTGGAAGCCATGCTGGCTGTGCGACCAATCCAGCGAGTACGTGTGTGGAGCTTGCCAGCCGAACAGGCACAGGAATTTGCCCAAAGTCAATCAGAGAAGTTTGGCATTCCGGTGCAGGCTGTGAACAGCGCTCGCGAGGCTGTTGAAGGCGCTGACATCATCTGCACAACTACCACCGCGCGCGAGCCAATACTGCAAGGGGAATGGCTCACTCCCGGAATGCATATTAATGCGGTGGGTTCCAGTACACCGCGCACGCGCGAACTGGATACGAATTCCGTAGTGCGCTCGCGTCTCTTCGTCGACCGTCGCGAATCGACCATCAACGAAGCCGGCGATTTCATCTTTCCAAAAAAAGAAGGCGCTGTCGACGACAACCATATTCGGGGAGAGATTGGCGAAATCTTGACCGGGGCGGTCAAGGGTCGCCAATCTGCCGATGAGATCACGCTCTTTAAATCACTTGGGCTGGCAATCGAAGACCTGGCTGCAGCACAGCATGTTTACCTCAACGCACGGGATAAAGGCGCGGGGGTATGGGTAGAAATCGGCGGCGAACATTTCGCCGGAAGCAGTAAAGGATAAATAGAACAATGCTATCCCCAAAGTCAGGATAGCCTTGTTATTTGTAGTTGCAGGAGAAATTTCCAACGCTTTGGGATAAGCTTCTCTTTTCCACAGCGCTGGATTATCCAGGCTTGATTTGCCGAACACCGCAGGTGTGCAGCCCCATCAGGGCGCCGTTATCTCGCTGGGGGAATAAATCCTCCGGCTGATGAGGATGCGAACCACTGCGGAATAAGTCTCATAAATTTTTCGTGCTGGGTGAACGAGACTGCCTTTTTAGACAGCCTCTTTTGAATCAACGAATGGATAATTCCTCAAAGCAAGTATTACAACCCAAACCTGTCATCAGCCCTATCTGCCCATTTTCATACGGCTGGTCATCATCTCTCCATCTCAGGTGGACCTGGTTAACACGAAGTGAAAACTCATTGCCAGAAACCTGCACCTCGAGCCAATAAGATTGCCCGTGTTCCCAATCCAACGGCGCCGATGCCAGCTCCCGAAAGACGCCATCCTCCTTCTTGAGCAGGCTCAGCTTTCCGCGGGTGAATGCAGCACAGTATGACCTTAATGCACCTCCAACGCGAAAACTCAAGCCATGTAAATCCCCCACCAGTGGCTTCATTTTCAACCTGATCTCAAGATCTCTCCACGCCAGCTCACCGGTATAGGTTTCACTGATTTCTGTCCCGCTCCCGTGATAGCCGTCGGCTTCCAAACGCCAATACCCCCGCAGATAAGTCCACTGTTCCGCAGCATCGTTTTCTTTCCGTAAGTTTGGAAAAACCTGGCTAAAACACGGTTGTCCGCTCCAATCAAGGTAATCCAAAAAGAACAAACCTTTCCAGGTTTCTGCGCCTAAATTGCAGAAGCTGATCCCGGCTTGCGAAAAGCACGCATCCTGCATCGCAGGGATTGTCCACCGAAGGGTCTGCCACTGTCCGGGGATTAACCGGATTGACTGCCCGCGATGATCCTCATTGTGTTGGCTGTCATGGACAAACAAACTCGCCAGAATTGTTTCAGGTCCATCAACTGGTAGAAACAGACGTGCTTGCATCGTCTGTCCGGGGTAAATCTTCGGTGAAAAACCCGCTCCGTAATAGCTTGAATTCAACTGCTGTGGATGAAAATATGTATCCACGTACAGCATCATTTCCTGTTTTTTCTTGAGCAAACGCACAACACCTTTCAACACCCCCTGTCCATCCAGTTCCATTTGCTGAACGGTTAAAATATTCCGCTGCTGCCCACTGAACCGGAAGCCATGCGTTGCACCAGGATAGGTGAAATCATAACGCGGCGGATTGACAGAAGAAACCGGTCGACCGGCAATCATTTCACCCACACTCACAATCCGCCTGGCAACACAAGGAATGTCCAGGATATTGTCACTGCCAATCATGCTCGCAGCTACAAACATATCATTTATGGGTAATCGCCAACGATCCGGGATGCCCGCCAGACCCACAGCAACGCCCATCACTGCACCGACGTTACCCACATTGCAATCCGTGTCCCATCCCCCCATGTTGGTGATTTCGATGGTTTGCGAAAAATCGCCGCCGCCGTAGAGCATTCCCATCATCATAATGGCAGCATTAGGGATAATATGTACAATCCCGGGATAACGGTCATATCCAAAATTTGTTTGAATAAATTGGCAACATGCACGCCAATCCGCCGGGTTGGCTGAGTGAAATCCCATAACAGCGTGCACCATCCGGGCATATTCCGACCCTTCTGGTATGACCTCAAGCGCTTGCTGGATCATTTTAACCGGGTCGGAGCAGGCAAATGCAGCACTCACCATAGCTGCTACAAACATCCCACCATATACCCCGTTGCCATCATGGGTCACCGAAGAAGCTTCCCGCGCATACTCAGCTGCCTTGTGCGGGTCATTGGGTACCAGAAGCCCCCAGATATCGCTGAATATCTGCCCGCCAATCTGCTCGGCTACCGTTGCCCCATTCATCGCAATAGAACCGGAAAGCGGCGGCAGGATGCCAGATTTCAAATTGAGGTACGCAGTATGCTCGGTAGAAATGCCATACCCACCCCACCAAAGGCTTCCATGCTGGTCGCCCAGGTAATTGAGTAAAGTCTTTCCAATCTCACCTGCTTTCACCCCAACGCCATAATCCTCAACCGCTCTCAGTAAAATCATTGGCACCGATGTATCATCATCCGGCTGGAATACTTTCCCTTCCGGTATGGGCAGGTAATCACGCACCTCGCCCAGGTATTCGGAGATTTGCCGGTAAGTCCAGTTCTCAATGGGTGCGCCAAAGCGCACACCAATGCATTTGCCTAACCAACCTGAATAAACTTTTTCTGCATAATCTTCTGGTAAATGGTACATGCTTCCTCGGCATAAATTTGGGGTATGATACAAGATCATACCCCAATCGTCTGCAAACCTGGTAGATTACTCGCCCAGGCTTTCCATATTCTTATCCAGGCAAATCTGTGCTTCTTCCACCAATGGTGGAACAATATTTTCCAGGTCAGTCTTACCTTCATCAATATAACCGGTGGTAACTGTATCAAAGATACCGCCAACGCAATCCCAGTAGAACTGGTTACGCTCATAGTTCAGAACACGTGCAGGTTTTTGTAGTTCCGCATAGATGGGTCCCAAAATGGGATCTTCCAGCCAGCCCATTTCCTCCCAAATGGAAGGAATAGCAGGAGTCCATACACCCGATTCTGCCATAATCCTTGCGCCTTCGGGACCGGTCAAGAATTTGATGAATTCCCAAACGCGTTCTTTATATTGGCTATCTTTGTTCATATAGAACATATATGAATCGGTCCAGGAGATTGCCTCTTCGCCGGCAGTGAAGCTGGGCGGTTCGATGATTCCGTATTCGAAATTGACCCGTTCGAGGAACAAAGGAACTTCCCAGGTCGTCAGCCCAAAAATAGCAATCTGCCCTGAGAGGAAATCCAAGCCAAATTGATCCGCCAGACCCGCTGGAGCGGAAGCCTGATCGGTAGCAGCCAGGTCCAAAACAAACTTCATCGCGTTGATGGCTTCAGGGGTATCCATATACCCGGCAACCTGGCTTCCATCTTCGTTCAGAAAATCTGCACCCAGGTTGAAGGAGAACGGATGCCATTGGAACCACCCCGAATCGATGGTGGAAAGACCGTAAATATTGTTCTCACGGTCCGTCAGGGCAATCGCTTTCTCCCGCAAATCATCCACGGTCCAACCGGGTTGTGGGTATTCCACGCCCGCTGCATCGAACAGGTCTTTGTTGTAGGCGAAAACATAACCTGTTGCATCACGCGGCAGCGCATAATACTTGCCATCATACTGCCCGCGAATGTCACCAATCGGGAAGTAAAGCTCCGAAGGGTTGATGCCATCCTGTTCAAGATAAGGTGTGAGGTCCTCCAGGAAACCTTGCGTGGCAATGTCGGGGGACCAGTAATGGTACCAAAGGTCTGGACCCTGATCGGCAGCAATGGCGGTCAAAACGCGCGTGGCAAAAGCACGTGAAGGGAACAAAGCTACCGCAACTTTGGTGTTAGGATGCGTTTCTTCAAACGCCCGGGCAAGCCGATAATGCACTTCACGGGTGGTAGCGGTATCACGTCCCTTTTCGGTGCCCCACCAGGTGATGGTAACCACATCATCATCGCTCAGTTCGGTCTCAGGCTGCGGTGTCGAAGTAACCTCAATGTATTGAACCACTTGTTCTCCCTCAACCTCAACGATCTGAGTCTGGATAATCACCTCAGGGGTTGGCGTTTCGGTGGGTCCGCAACTGGTGGCAACCAGCGAGACCAGCAAAAACAACGCCATGATAAAAAATACCTTGTTCGATCTCATTTTTCGTTCTCCTTTTTTTATTTAGCTATGCCATGAAATACCTGGCAGCAGTTGTAACAAAAATTTGATTCAAAAACATCATTAGATGAAAACCGTATACTTTCTTTTATGTACACCTCCTGTGATCAGCCCTTGATGCCTGTCACTGCAATGCCACCCATCAAACGTTTTTGGGTGAGGAAGAATAATATAGCTGGCGGCAGCATTGCCATCAACGAGCCAGCCATCAACATTTCCCAGGCAGTAAATTTTGTCCCCTGGAAAAAGGCAAGACCAATCGATACAGTGAATTTCGTTGGATCATTCAAATAGACCAGTGGTCGTAGAAAATCGTTCCAAACATCCACAAAGGTAAACACCATCACCAATACGATGGCAGGGATCATCGAAGGCAGCAGGATATGGACAAGGATTTGAAAATGGTTGGCGCCGTCCAGCATCGCTGCCTCATCCAGGTCAAGGGGAATCGTCAACATATATTGACGCATCAAGAAAATCAAATAGGGGCTGCCAGCAAATGCAGGCAAAATCAGCGGCAGGTAAGAATTCGTCAACCCCAATTTTGCGAACAAGATGAACTGCGGCACCAGCGTGATGGTGTTGGGGATCATCAAGGTCGCCAGCAGGACAAGGAAAAGCGTATTTCTGCCCGGAAAACGGAAGCGGGTGAAACCATACGCCACAGTAGTGGTAGCAAATACCTGTCCAAGAATATTCCAGAATACCAAAACAAAACTGTTTTTGATAAAAAGCGCAAAGGGAACTTCTTGAAAGACCTTCGGAAAATTCTCAAAAGTGATCGGGTTGGGAATCCACGAGGGAGGCAGTTTAAGTACCTGGTCGGATGAACGTAATGCTGTGGCAAGCATCCAATAAAATGGCACAATTAAGAGAATCGTGATGACAACCAATACCAGGTATGCCAACAGTTTTTCGCGCATCTTACGGGGGGAGAAATTCTTTCTCATTTTATGAACCTTCGCTGCCTGCATATTGAACCCTCCTATTTCTTTTCAACTTCATAGTGAACCCAATACGGCGAGCTGCGAAAGACCAAAATCGTGATCACCAGGATGAAAATGGTCAACAGCCAGGATAGCGCAGAGGCATACCCCATTTGCAGGTTCTGCCAGCCTTTGACATACACATAGAGCATGTAAAAATACAGTTCCTTGATGGGTCCGGCATAACCATTTGCCTGAGAAACCACGTACGCCGGCGTGAAGGTCTGGAAAACCCCGATCAATTCCACCACAATCTGGAAAAAAATAATTGGAGACAGCATGGGCAGCGTTACCCTGCAGAATTTCTGCCACGCTGAAGCACCGTCCACATCAGCAGCATCATAAATTTGGGTGGGGATATTTTGCAAACCCGCAAGATAGATCACCGCACTTGCGCCCAATCGCCACATGGCAATCAGGATGATGCCCCAAATCGCAAACTGTGGATCCTTGAACCAGTTTGGTCCGTCAATACCCAGAAAGCCCAGGATGATATTAACCAATCCGTATGTAGGCTGTAATATCCACATGAACACCAGCGATGCAGCAATCGCCGGTGCGATCGAGGGAAGATAGAACAGGGTACGAAAGATGCCAATTCCCTTTACCCTGGCGTTTAATGCCATCGCGGTGATGATGGATAAAACCGTCATCAAGGGGATATAAAGAACAGCATACCCCATGGTTACTTTTACGCTGTTCCAAAAATTACGGTCACCGGTGAAAATTTCAACATAATTTTTTAGCCCAATCCAAACCGGGTCACCGACAATATTCCACTTGGTGAAACTCATCACAAAAGAGACCACTGCCGGACCGGCAAAGAAGATCAAAAAACCAATCAACCACGGTGAAATGAACAACAACCCGTACAACGCCTCTCTTTTCCTCTGGCGCGTCATCGGGGTTCGGCGAGAGCCCCCCTTGGATGACAAAGGTGGATCACCTTTATTTTGCTGTGTAAACAAAGATGCACCCATACGTTCTCCTTTTCAACTTCTCAACTGGCATAATGCTTCAGCCAGAGCCAGCATGTCTTCATCGGCTGAGAATTTCAAACAAACACCTTTGGGTTTTTGAACCCGGCTCACCCACGCGGATGGGATGGCTTGAATACCATTCAACGCACCGCATAGGGCGCCCACCACAGCCCCGATCGTATCCGCATCACGCCCAAAGTTACACGCCCAAAACATCCCTTTTTGAAAATCCCCCCCGGTCAACCTGAATATGGAATATATCTGCGGAACTGCTTCGGCTGCCATAGCGTGGGTTGGCGTCCAGAGTTCGGTATGCAGTGCTTCCCATGCCAGCTCAATGGTTTGCGCTTCGGTGCAAATACACATCGCACGATCCATGGCATAACCAAGCCAGCTTTCGGATGGGATGTGTTTAAACCCTGCCTGGCAAATTTCTTCTGCCGATGCCCCATTCATCGCAACGGCAATACTGGCAGCAACGGCTTGAGCAGCCCAAATGCCATCTGCATAATGACTGATTTGAGCATCCAATTCCGCCATCTCAGCGGCTTTATTGGGTTCCCCGGCACAAACAATTCCAAAGGGTGCAGCACGCATGGCAGCCCCGTCATCATTATGATTGACATTAAAACGACCTGATTCGGGTGGCAGCAGCCCGCGCCGTAAATTTTCCACCGCGCCATATAAAGGCGTTCCTCCTCGTTCAAAAATGCCCCCCTGGCTCAGGATGTATTTTTTCCAGCCTTCCAGCACAGCTTCTTCGGTTAACTTTCCTCCACAGTCCAGCAGAATCCTTGCCGAAAGAACCGAGAACTCCGTATCATCGGTACTGCGTGCCTGGTCATAGAAATTGGTCACAATGCCATATTTTTGCCGGTAAAAATCAGACCGCCCAAGATCACCCAGGGCATCCCCACAAGCTAACCCGATCAAACATCCCTGTGCTTTTTGAACAAATTCGCTGTTATTCATAATCTCCTGTTCATAAACTTGCTTACAAATCTGGTTTTACTGAATCACATCGCAAGGGTGGAACGTTCCCACTTGATGAAAAAAAATATATGCTTATATGCTCCGGGTTGAACCCCTCACCTCCAACTGGCATGGGAATTTGACTATCTCCGGCGTGTTTCCACCCGGATTGGATAATCGGGCAAATAACATTTCCGCGGCTTTCTTCCCAATTTCATATTTTTGTTTGCGAATGGTGGTCAATGGGGGAACCGTCAGGCTGGCAGCATAAATATCATCAATACCCATGATCGAAATGTCGTTCGGTACCCGATACCCCATTTCAGCAGCGGTTTGCAAAGCACCCAGGGCGATCAGGTCGTTATTTGCCAGTACCGCCGTTGGGGTATCTTGAAGCTGCAAAAGGCGTTCCATTCCCTGCATGCCGCCAAAATTATCAAACGTAACTTCAATGATCCATTCTTCATGACAAATCGCATGCCGCTGGGTGAAAAAATCACAAAACGCTCGCAAACGAGAGCTGCTGGATGAGGTTTCGGATTTCCCCATCAGAAAACCAATCTTCCGGTGTCCGAGTTGATAAAGGTATTCCAATGCCTGGTGGGTGGCGTTATAACTGTCCGAACCCACCATGTCGATCTGAGGAAAACCTGGGCGGATACCCCTCCGGTATCCGCCGTTTTTGCGGGCCTCCTCACCAAAGTGGGCGTTTATTC
>CAYRRA010000013.1:35199-38907 GCA_964426355.1 uncultured Anaerolineaceae bacterium | reverse complement strand
AGAACTGGCGCAAGCGCTCGAAGCTCAGCGTAAAGCAGAGGAAATGAAGGAAAAAGCCGAATCGGAAGCGACATTGCTGGTGCAGAATGCACTGGATCAGGTTGAACAAATCCGTAAGGAAGCCTATGAACAGGGATTACAACAAACCAGGCGCGAAGCAGTGGAGATTCTTCAAAGTGCACAGAATGTTCTGGATGAAGCCAAGAAGTGGCGGGATACCGTCATTCAGCGTTCTGAAGAAAGTTTAATCTCACTGCTTCAAATTATCGCGGGCAAATTATTCGGAGAAGGCTTTATCTTGGAACCCGAAATGGTCGAACGGATGGTTGTACGAGCAATCTCTGAATCCAGCCGCTTGGGAAATTTACGGGTTTACCTGAACCCATTGGATGAAGAAAAGCTGGTTTCATTGTGGCAAGAATCTGAATTGAATGTAAATGGTCAAAAAATTCAATTGGTTTCCAGCCAAAATATTGAACCGGGTGGCTGCTTTATAGAAGGTGAATTTGGCTCAGTTGACAGCCGTATTGGGATGCAGCTCGAATTGATCCAGAGCGAAATTCGCCAGGTTTTATCCAGCCGCGAGGAAATTGAATTGTGAATACACCGACGATTGACTTAGACCGTTATAACAAAGCACTAAAAGCTTTTGACCCTCTCAAGGTTTCTGGACGGGTCGTGCACGTGATTGGGTTAACTGTCGAAGCAATTGGTTTGGACTGCCAGATTGGTGAAGTTTGTGACATTCGTGCCGGAAACAATGTTGTGAAGGCTGAGGTAGTTGGTTTTCGCAATCAAAGCACCATCCTGATGCCGTTAGGTGAAATGGAAGGGATTCAACCGGACGCGAGAGTCTATCCATTGGGGAGCGTGTTTCGGGCACCTGTTGGGAAACATTTGATGGGTAGGATATTGGATGGCTTAGGCGAACCGATTGATGGTTTGGGACCGCTTCAGGACAGCACCATGACCCGCCCGATCAATAACTCGGCTCCCCACCCGCTTGAAAGAAGCCCAATCCATGAACCGTTGGTGACAGGTGTTCGCACAATTGATGCGTTGCTGACATGCGGCAAAGGGCAAAGAATGGGTATTTTTGCCGGCAGTGGTGTTGGAAAAAGCACACTGATGGGTGCGATAGCCAGGAGCATCAGCTCTGATGTCAGCGTGATTGCATTGATCGGGGAGCGAGGTAGAGAGGTGCGTGAGTTTATTGATCGTGACCTTGGACCTGAAGGGTTAAAGCGCTCTGTGGTCATTGTCTCCACCTCAGATAAGCCCGCATTATTGCGGATGAAAGCCGCATGGGTTGCGATGACAATTGCAGAATATTACCGTGACCTGGGTTTGGATGTGACTTTTTTGATGGACTCGGTTACGCGGTTTGCTATGGCGCAGCGTGAGATCGGGCTTGCCATTGGAGAGCCACCTGCCAGCAAGGGTTATACGCCTTCGGTATTTGCTACACTGCCAAAATTGATGGAACGCGCCGGTACCGGGAAGAAAGGATCGATCACAGCTTATTTTACGGTGCTGGTGGAAGGCGATGATTTCAACGAGCCGATTAGCGATGCAGCCAGAAGTATCCTTGATGGGCATATTATGCTCAGCAGGGCACTGGCAAGCCGAAATCACTATCCTGCCATTGATGTGCTGGATAGCGTAAGCCGTGTGATGCCCTCAATCGTATCGGATTCCCATAAAGCGATGGCTGGGAAGATACGGAAACACCTGGCAACGTATGAAAAAGCACGCGATCTGATCAACATCGGGGCTTATGTCAATGGTTCTGACCCGGATATCGACCAGGCTATTGCAGCGATGCCGATGATCAGCAATCTGTTGCTGCAGGGAACGGAGTTTGTTCCCTTTGAACAGACATTAGAAAGTATGTCTTTGGTGAAGTAAAAAGGAGAAAACCGAGATGTCGCCAAAATTTTCGCTGCAATCCGTCCTGGATTTTCACCATAACCGCGTTGAAAGGCTTGAAATGGAACTGGGTCTGTTAAATCGCCAGAAAAGCGAAATCGAAGAAGCGTTGTCCCAAATGCGGAATCAAGAAAGCCAAATGATTGATGAGCTAATCGTCTTTCAGGATGGTGAGATGGACATGAAAATGATTACGCATATCCGCGCCAATATTGACCATCTACGGAAAAAAATTGACCAAAAAATTCAAGCCAAAAGAGCTGTAGAAGAAGCCATTCTTTTGAAGCAACAAGAGATTATTGCTGCAAAACAGGATGAGGCGGTCTTTGAGAAACTGCGAGAAAAAGAAATGGCTGAGTGGACAGAAAAAGCCGATAAAAAAGAAAAAGAAACGTTATCTGACATTTATATTTCACAGGCACACAGGCAGAATGCGTTTAATGGTAGTAATGGAGGCAGATTTAGATGATCGATTCACTTGTCAACATGCAAATGCAAATGGCAATGTGGCAGATGCTTGTGAAGTTTATGGAAGCATACGGAGGGCAGTCCGTAGATCCTGAAACTCAAACAGCCACACAGGAAAATGGCTCGAAGATAACGGATAGCGATTTCAGCGACCTTATTCAACGAATTTCACAGCAATACGGTGTTGATGTTGACCTGGTTGATGCAGTGATCCAGACTGAGTCAAACTATAACCCCAATGTGGTTTCTTATGCAGGTGCTCAGGGATTAATGCAGCTTATGCCAGCGACTGCTCAGAGCCTGGGAGTTGTGAATGCCTTTGACCCAGAACAAAATGTAGATGGCGGGGTTCGATTATTGCGACAATTACTGAACAGTTATAACGGCAATGTCTCTCTGGCGCTTGCCGCATACAACGCCGGACCAGGCGCAGTGGCGACGTATGGCGGAATTCCTCCTTACCAGGAGACGCAAACTTATGTTTCGCGGGTTTTATCCCTGCTTCAGTAGAAGGAGAATGATCAATGAACGATTTTCTCTTTTTTGACCCCTCACTGAAAGCTGCCCAGATTGCTCTGGACGGTCTATCATTTCGGCGCAATTTGATCGGGCAAAACATCGCGAATGTAGATACTCCAGGATATCAGTCTCAGGATGTCGAATTCGAGAGTGTTTTAAAGCGGGCTTTGAAAACTGCTGATCGAATTGCGCTGGTGACTACGCAGGAAAAGCATATACAACCAGGTGATTATAATTCGACGAATTTGTATAAAGTGTCAAACCGTTCTGGGGGTACAGATAGAGCGGATGGGAATAATGTTGATATCGATCTTGAGTTAGTCCAGCTTACGGAAACCGGCGTCCGTTATCAGGCACTCAATAAGATCGTTAGCAAAAAATTAGGCATACTCAAATCTATTGCTACAGGAGGCTAAATGGTATGGAAGTAATGGAATTCGTAAGCCCGGCGCGGGCAGCACCCCCCGCTGTAAACGGGAAAACGACAAAAAATGAAGTGAAAGACGAAGGGGTGCAGTTTAAGGATTCTCTCAAGGAGAAAATCAATAAAGAAAGCGCTCCGACAGAGAAAAAGAAAACAGGTCAAAACCTTCAAAGTGCAAAGCAAGAGGACGTCAGCGCAAGCGCAGCCCTGGCAGCGCTGGTAGCAGTCTCGGAAATGCAAAAAGTGATTCCCGTCGATGCCGGACTGGTAGAAGAAGCAGGTGTCGTTTCAGAGGTTTCTGAAATGCCTATCCAAACAATGACAACTACCGAAACGGAAAATGCTGATCCTTCTGAGCCGACTGGGAC